>CAZKCH010000032.1:0-1619 GCA_964551525.1 uncultured Candidatus Saccharibacteria bacterium | reverse complement strand
TATGTTTTTGAGGGAATGGAATACAACAATACCGAACTGATGTGTTTTTATAAAAGCGCGGTGGAGAAATATCCCATTATCGCCATTGAAGATCCGTTTTCTGAAAATGATTGGTCCGGTTTTAAAATGGCGAACAAGGAACTGGGTAAAAAGATTATGGTGATTGGCGATGATTTAATTGCCACTAATTTGAGCTTGGCGCAGAAAGCAGTCAAAGAAGAATCCTGCAACGCAATTATTATCAAGCCGAACCAGATCGGTACGATTACAGAAACCATCGCAGTGGCTAATTTTGCCAAAAAACAGGGATTGAAAATAATTGCCAAACACCGGGCCGGAGAGACCAGCGATAGTTTTTTGGCTGACCTGGCCGTCGGGCTTCACGCCGACTACATTGCCACGGGCGGATTTTTCCAGAAAGAACGGCTGGCAAAATATCAACGGTTGCTTGAGATCGAAAAAGAACTAAATATGCTAAAATAACATAACTATGGAAAGAACTTTAATCGCGGAAACAATTAAAAAAGTAGGGGAGCGGGTGCGGCTTTGCGGCTGGGTGGAAAGAAGAAGAGATCATGGAAAAATGGTTTTTGTTGATTTGCGCGACGGCAGTGGCATTATTCAGGTAATTGGGAGTGAGGATTTTTCCGATTTAAAACTTCAGGACGCCATTGAGATTATCGGCAATATTCAAAAACGGCCAATAGCCATGATAAATAAAGATACGCCCACGGGCGAGGTAGAATTAGCAGCGGAAAACCTTAAGATATTATCTAAGGCCCAGGAGTTGCCTTTTGATATGGGTCAAGATGAGCTGAATGTAGAATTACCGACTTTGCTTGACTGGCGTGGGCTTTCCTTAAGGCATCCAAAAGTAAGAGCGATTTTAAAAGTGCAGGAAGTGGTTGTTGATTCTTTTCGCCAGGCATTGAAGGAAAGGGGTTTCTTTGAGTTCCAGGCGCCTTCGATAATCCCAGAAGTTCCCGAGGGCGGCGCTGAAGTTTTTAAGGTGGATTATTTTGGCCATGAAGCGTACTTGGCGCAAAGTCCGCAGCTGTATAAACAGATTTTGGTTGGCGCTTTCGAGAAAGTTTTTTCTGTTAATAAGGTTTTTCGCGCCGAGCCGAGCGTCACGACGAGGCATATCACGGAAGTGGTCAGTTTGGATGCGGAATTCGGTTTTATCGATTCGTGGTTGGATATTGTTAAAATGGCGGAATATACTATCAGGTTTATTTTAGACGCGGTGGGCAAAAAATGCGCCCAAGAATTGAAATTGTGCGGTGCTACTTTGCCGAAAATAAAAGAAAATATTCCCTTAGTCAAACTCAGAGAAGCCCAAGAAATAATCTTTAAAAGAACGGGGGTAGATCACCGGCAGGAAAAGGATTTGACTCCGGACGACGAGAGGGAAATTTGTAAATGGGCGCTCGAAGAAAAAGAATCAGATCTGGTTTTTGTTTCCCATTATCCAACCAAGAGCCGACCTTTTTATACTTTTCCCGATTCGGAAAACCCTGAATTTAACCAGGGAGTTGACCTGATTGGACGCGGTTTTGAATGGATGACCGGCGGCCGGCGCATTGAAAATTATCAAACCCTTTTAGAACATGCGAAAG
>CAZKCH010000031.1:0-2478 GCA_964551525.1 uncultured Candidatus Saccharibacteria bacterium | reverse complement strand
AAAGAAATCGCCATGCCAAACGCGATTTCTTTTAAAGAAAGTTTGTTAAAAAAAATCTCTAAAGGAAAAGAAAAAATGTAGCGGAAAGGTAAAACCTTGATGGTAACTTGGAACACGCCCGGAAAAAAACTAATGGGCAGATACCAACCGCCGAGAAAGTTCCGGCCCGCCCAAAAAAGAGTGTCCACGGTCCAAACCTCGGTGAACCAGAAAGCCAAAAGCCCTAAGCATAAACTAAAGCCGAAAATGGCGAAAATCGCCAAGATGGTTGCCACGATCGATAGCAAAAGGCCGCTCCAGGAAAAATTAAAACCAAGGAGCGGATAAAGCACAATGGCTAAAATTAGAGTCAGGGCCGACCCCAAAATAATGGCGAAAGCGTGCCAGCCCGCTTCTTCGGCAAACTTACGCCAATAAAAAGAAAATGGCTTGGTCAAAGTGGAGGCAATAATTTCCCCGCTTTTTATCTCGTCGGCCGCGTTGTAAAACGGCAGCCAATTAATCACCCAGTGAAGAAAAAAGGCGGCCAGATAATAACTAATGAGCTCCGGCTTGGTATAGCCGCCCAAAGAACCGACTGACTCGGCTGAAAGCCAGACCGAAACAATGACGGCCAAATGAAGCACATTGGAGAAAATCCAAATTAAAATCGACCCCCGGTAATAAATCGTGGCAGCAAACTGATTCTTGAAAAACGCCAGATACTGCTTCATATATCATACTTTACCACTAAATCTACTTCTATAAAGCCGAAAAACATGGTTTTTGAGAAAACCAAGCGCAAAGAGAAAAGATATTAATCTTTATCGGTAAACACCACTAAGCGCTCGGAATAGGTTTTTAAATCTTTATTCCAAATGCCCTCACAAGTGATAAGGTTGAGATGCGCTTGTCCGTCATCTGAAACAAACACTTCTGAAGCGTCTGCTTTCGGATCATACCTTCGGCTTTCGCGCACGATGAAAGAGATAATCACTCCCTCCTCGTTTTCAACATACAATCTATCGCCTTGACGCAGTTTGTATAAATCGTCAAAAACCGAGGCCTGGCCGCCCTTCAATCCATAGTGGCCGGCCATCACGGCGCTGCCATTTTCCCCGGGCCGCGGCCCAAGCTCAAACCAGGCCACCTCGCCCTGATTTTCAGGAACAGCCATTGCCCCATCAACAGCCAGCCCGACATAATCAATAGCGGCGTCGACACCGATGATCGGAATTCTAAGGCGTATGGGCTTACCTACTAATGAAAAATCTGATTCTTTTTGCTCTGGAAAAACAGCGGCATTGCCGACAATCATGGCCAGGCCGTTTTTGGTCAGATTTTCAGAGATAAAACCGAAAAAAGAGACGACCAAAAAAACGCCTCCGGCAAGAATAACAATCAGCAGTATCCGTCTTAATAAAGCTTTTGCCGGCATAAATTTTTCCGAAAATAGAAAATAATTGGAACCGCAGAAATACCGATTAAAATAATAATCGCCCCTAAAGCATTTTTTCCTTCGGGAGCAAAACCCGTATCGGGCAAAGCCGGAATAACCGCGGCTACCACTACGGTGGTAATGGCAAAATCCCTTATTGTCAATCCATTGGCTTCACCGCTGGCAACAGCGGTGTTGGTTGTCGTTTCAGAAAGATTCGTCCGACAAGTGTATGCCCATGTTTCCGTTGTATCGAGTTTGGCATCGTTATTCGTATCGCCGGAAACATATTGCAGCGGACTGCATTTGTCATCAGTAAGACGAACATTACTTAACGCAATTGTTCCCGGATTGGTAATTGTTTCCGTATAGGTAACTACTCCTCCTCCGGCGAGCAACGTCAGCGGATTTGGAATCTTGGTCACGTGAATCAAAGGCGGTACGATTGGTACGCCGACGACAACTGTGGCGCTGGCAACATCAACCGCACTCAATCCATTGGCCCAACCAGTAGCAACAACGGTATTCGTATGAGTTTCCGAAAGCGTGGTGGAACAACTATACGTCCATATTTCATTCACGTCTAATTTAACATCGCTATCAATATCGCCGGAAATTAAAGTTATCGGACGGCAGGTATCACCAACCATAGTGATATTAGTCACTGGCACCGTCCCGATATTACGAAGCGTATAAGTATAAGTCACTGGGCCGGGACCGGATGGCAGAGCTAAGGGACTAGGCACCTTCACCACCTCGATGAGAGGCGGCACGGGCAGAAGCGGAGTCCAATTACCTCCTGATACGGGTGCGATATCATTATTCGTAACAATACAAAATTTATTATCACCCGAACCGAGATTAACTTGGCCGTCCGCATTGCAATCGCCAGAGAATGACTGGATATAGTTAGAGTCGGTTGTTTCGGTTACGGTGTATACCGCCGGCGCAGAAAAAATATTGGTCTCGCCGGAAACGACAGAGACGCCATTGACGACTAATGGGAAGTCAGCAATGACCTTGGTTTTACCCTTATCATTAATAACTGATTTAACAATATT
>CAZKCH010000030.1:0-2961 GCA_964551525.1 uncultured Candidatus Saccharibacteria bacterium | reverse complement strand
GGCAATCGCCTCTTTTATTTCCGGCGCATGTCTTATTACCGGCGCTGACACCGGTTTTGGTTTCGGTGCTTTTTTTGTGATTGGTTTTTCTGCCGCTGATTTTTCCGGCGCGGCTGTTTCCCCGCCGATTAATTTCTCGAAAAAGGAAGACATATGCTTTTTAATTCTTTTATTTTTTTAAAGCCGATAGTTAAGATAACGGCGAGGTTGGCTAAGATTATTAATGGAATCAAAAGCCGGAAGCTGCCCTCAATTGTCATTATAGAGAGATTATAAAAGCCATGCAAGAAAACCGCCAAGGCGAAACCGACAAAAAGCCGCGTTTTTCTGTTTCTTGTTTTGAAAAATGAAAGTGCCATAAAAATTCCTAAGGTGCCCGAGGCTAGGGCGTGCAAGAAAGTGGCGGAAATAAATCGGCACAAACTTGTTAAGGCCATTCTCGTGGCTAAAGAATCAATGGCGAAAAGCGGGTTTTTATCAGCGCCGGCAATGATCAGGATATTCTCTGCCGCGGCAAAGCCCAGAGCGGAAATAATCATATAAAGAGGCAAGTCCATGGGTTCGTCGAAATGCGGGCTTTTCAAAACCTTATCTCTGACCACCAAGTATTTTACTAGTTCTTCAATCAAAGCGACGCCGAAAATGGCAATGAAAATTGTTTTCCAGATATTGTCTTTCCACGGGCTCAACCAGTCAAAAGTGCCTAACTGGATCATCGCCGCCGGTATGGCCACGAGTACGCCATAAAGGAAGATTTTAATCACCTGGCGGTTGTCTTCGGGATGAACGTCCTTGCGCAAAAAATAAAGCAACCAGATGATGCTGGGGGCGAGGCCGAATAAGATTAGTAGAAGATAGTTCATTGGGGCCATTGCGAAATACTAATGCTCTCCTTTTTGTCTTTGATCGGCAGCTTTTGCCAGATGGCTTCGGTGATAAAAGGCATGAATGGATGGAGGAGTTTTAAAGAAGTGGTCAAAACCTTAAGCAAAACCGGCTGGGCTTGTTTCCTCCTGTTTTTGGTTGATTCAATATAGCGGTCGCAGAATTTATGCCAGAAAAATTCGTAAATTGTTTCCGCCGCTTGTCCGTATTTATATTTCGCCATTAGCAGATTTGCTTTTTCAATTGTTTTATTGAGTTCCTTCAAAATCCATCCGTCATTCTTGTCCGGTTTTAATTTTTTAGTTTTCACTTTTACATTTTCACTTTTACTTTTTAACTTAGAGATTTGTAAAACAAATCTCGAGGCATTCCAAATTTTATTGGCAAAATTCCTCATCGCTTTAATTTTATCCTCACCGATTTTCAAATCAGTGCCGGCGGTATTACCAAAAATCAGCGCCAGGCGCAAAGCATCGGTGCCATATTTGGCGGTCATTTCCAAAGGATCAAAGCCGATGCCCGCGGTTTTAGAGAACTTTTTGCCCTGTTGATCACGCACTAATCCGTGCAGATAGATTGTTTCAAATGGCGGTTGGCCGGTCATTTCTAAACACATCATGATTTCCCGCGCTACCCAGAAAAACAGAATATCATAACCGGTTTCCCTGACGCTGGTCGGATAAAAGTACTTGAAATCAGGAGTGTTTTCCGGCCAACCGAGGGTGGAGATGGGCCAGAGGCCGGAGGAAAACCAAGTATCTAAAGTGTCCTCTACTCCGGCCAAAGGAATCTTGTGTCCCCACCAAAGTTGGCGAGAGATACACCAGTCCTTGATATTTTTTAGCCAGTGAAAATATGTTTTTTCAAAATACTTCGGCACGATTTTTATTTTGCCGGTTTTTACCGCTGTCATGGCTTTTTCTGCCAAGGGCTTGGTTTTTACAA
Source organism: uncultured Candidatus Saccharibacteria bacterium (assembly GCA_964551525.1). Taxonomy (GTDB): domain Bacteria; phylum Patescibacteriota; class Minisyncoccia; order Minisyncoccales; family GWA2-46-15; genus GWA2-46-15. The sequence goes on along the minus strand of CAZKCH010000030.1, from coordinate 1,131 downwards.
ACCATTGTTTAGAAACCATTGGCTCGGTGGTGACGTGGCATCTTTGGCAATGGCCAACCGAATGAGTAATCGTTTCGATTTTGACAATCTCGCCCTTGGTTTTTAATTCTTCCACAACCGCTGCCCGGGCTTCTATTATTTTCATACCCGCAAATTTACCGGCCACGGCGGTCATCCGGCCGCTTTCATCAATGGTTTTGATTATTTCTAAATTATGCCTTTTGCCAATTTCAAAATCGGTTGGGTCGTGGCCTGGCGTCACTTTCACCGCCCCGGTGCCAAAATTCATATCCACCACTTCATCAGCCACCACTTTCATTTTCCTTGGACCGATAAGCGATTCATAAATAAATTCTTTGCCGACCCATTCCTGGTAGCGTTTGTCGTCAGGGTGGACTGCCACGGCCGTATCGCCGAACTTTGTTTCCGGCCGCGTGGTGGCCAAAACAAACGGCCCGTATTTCATATAGTAAAGCTGGCCTTGTTCTTCTTGATATTCATTTTCCAGGTCAGAGATGGCGGTTTTACAATTAGGACACCAATTAATGATATATTCGCCTTGGTAAATCAAGCCCTTTTGATAAAGATGCTTAAACGCCTCTTTAACTGCCTTGGTGCGGATTTTATCCATGGTGTAGGCCTCTCGGTCCCAATCCAGGGAAAAACCCAGTTTTTTAAGCTGGTTTTTAATTCCCTTGCGCGAGAAAGCGGCGAATTTCTTTGCCCGCTTTAAAAACTCTGTTTTACCGATATAGTTTTTATTTGTCCCCTCTTTTTTTAATTGTTTAGAAACCAGATATTCAACCGCAATTGAGGCGTGGTCAAAGCCGGGTAACCAGAGAGTAGGCGTGCCAGACATTCTTTTTTGGCGGACCATAATATCTTCTACTACATACATGGCGTGGCCGGCGTGGAGATTGCCGGTGACATTCGGCGGGGGCAAGGTAATGGTAAATGGTTTTTTGCCTTTGACCATTTTCCCTTTGAAAAAACCGCCTTTTTCCCAAAGGCGGGAAATCTTCGGCTCAATCTTCGTCGGCTCGTATGTCTTGGATAAATTCATAAGTTTATTTTACTCTTAAATGTTTCATGTTTCAAGTTTAATTTTTTTGTGCGGGCCTGCCCCGTATA
>CAZKCH010000029.1:0-4070 GCA_964551525.1 uncultured Candidatus Saccharibacteria bacterium | reverse complement strand
TGTGTGGGTGTGTTTGGTTTTTTTGTGGCTCTCTTTTCAAGAGGATCGGTGTTCAGCCGGTTTTGGATGCGATCATTCATTATCTGCCCAGTCCCTTGGATTTGCCTCCAGTCAGGGGCATTGATCCGAAAACCGGACAGGTGATAGAAAGAAAACTGATCGATTCAGAGCCGTTTTCGGCTTTGGCGTTTAAGATTATGGCTGATCCCTATGTCGGCACCCTGACTTTTTTCCGGATTTATTCAGGTTATCTGAAAAGAGGATCTTATGTTTTGAATCCGGTCACGGGAGAAAAAGAAAGAATCGGCCGGCTTTTGAGGATGCACGCTGACGAAAGGCAGGAATTAGAAGAGGCCTTTGCCGGGGACATCCTGGCTACGGTTGGTTTGAAAAATACTTCTACCGGCAATACTCTCTGCGATGAAACTAATCCCATCATTTTAGAGAAAATTATCTTTCCTGATCCGGTGATCAGCATTAAAATTGAGCCCAAGACCAAAGCGGACCAGGAAAAGCTGGGCCTAGCTTTGAGAAAATTAGCCGAAGAAGATCCCACTTTTCAAGTTAAGGGCGATCAGGAAACCGGAGAAACAATTATTTCCGGCATGGGTGAATTGCACTTGGAAATTTTGGTTGACCGGATGAAAAGAGAATTCAGCGTGGAGGCCAATGTCGGCCAGCCCCAAGTCGCTTACAAAGAAACCATCAGAGATGAAATTGAATCAGAGGGAAAATACATCAAGCAATCGGGCGGCCGCGGCCAATACGGCCACGTCTGGCTGCGTTTGACGCCGAGAGAAAGGGGCAAAGGATTTGAATTTATCAACGAAATCAAGGGCGGCACCGTGCCTCAAGAATATATTCCGGCCGTGGAAAAGGGAGTCAAGGAAGCCATGGAAAAAGGCGTGATTGCCGGTTATCCGACTGTTGATTTGGAAGTGGCGCTTTACGACGGTTCTTTCCATGAAGTTGATTCTTCGGAAATGGCGTTTAAGATCGCGGCCATGCAGGGCTTTCAGGATGGCGCGAAAAAAGCCAGGCCGGTTTTGCTTGAACCGATTATGAAAATCGAAATCATTTGCCCTAAGGATTATTTCAGCGAAGTCATCGGCAATTTCAATGCCAAGAGGGGACAGATTAAGGAAGCCACGGACAAGCTTGATTTAAAGATTATTGACGGCGAGGTGCCGCTTTCGGAAATGTTCGGCTATGCCACGGGCCTGCGCTCTTTGACGAAAGGCAGAGGAACGTTTACAATGGAATTTGACCACTATCAGGAGATGCCGAACAACATTGCCCAGGAAATCGTGGAAGGCAAACGGAAGTAGAGTCGCTTGCTAAAGAGTTGATTATCTGTTAAATTTATAGATAATAGATAATAAATAAAAAGTATAATTAATTTTCGTATCTTGTATCTTGTATCTGGTATTTCGTATACTAGATACTAAATACAAAATACTAAATACAAAAAACATGGCAGAAAAAGAAAAGTTCGAGAGATCCAAGCCGCACGTTAATGTCGGCACCATTGGCCACGTCGACCATGGCAAAACGACTTTGACCGCAGCGATTTTAAAAGCGATTTCTCTTAAAGGATTAAAAGCGACCCAAAAGGGCGTTAATGAAATTGATTCGGCGCCTGAAGAAAGAGCAAGAGGCGTGACGATTAATGTTTGCCACGTTGAATACGAATCAGACGCGAGGCACTATGCCCACATTGATTGCCCGGGACACGCTGACTATATTAAAAATATGATTACGGGCGCGGCCCAGATGGACGGCGCGATTTTGGTGGTTTCCGCTCCTGATGGCCCGATGCCGCAAACAAGAGAGCATATTCTTTTGGCGAGACAAGTGGGTTTGCCGGCTTTAGTTGTCTTTTTGAATAAAGTCGATGTGGTTGACGATCCGGAAATTATTGATTTGGTGGAATCAGAAGTGAGGGAGTTGCTCAAGAAATATAACTATCCGGGCGACACTATTCCTATTATCAGAGGTTCGGCCTTGAAAGCGCTGGAAGCGACTTCGGTTGATGATCCGTGGGTAAAAGGAATTTTGGACTTAGTTAAGGCCTTGGACGAATCCATCCCCGCTCCGGTCAGAGAAACAGACAAGCCGTTCTTAATGTCAATTGAAGATATCTTCACTATTGAAGGCCGCGGCACCGTGGCGACCGGCAGAATTGAAAGAGGCAAGATTAAACCCAATGATGAAGCCGAGCTTTTGGGATTGAGGCCGACGATCAAAACCACGATTGTGAGTATTGAAATGTTCAACAAGATTCTTGATGAGGGTTTGGCCGGCGATAATGTCGGCGCCTTGTTAAGAGGTCTGAAAAAAGAAGAAGTGGAAAGAGGCCAGGTTTTGGCCGCACCGGGAACAATCACTCCCCACACTGAATTTGATGCCGAGGTTTACATTCTGACCAAAGAAGAGGGCGGCCGGCACACGCCGTTTTTCACCGGCTACAAGCCCCAGTTTTATTTCCGCACCACTGATGTGACCGGCGATGTCACTTTACCCGAAGGCACAGAAATGGTTATGCCCGGCGATACGGTCAATGTCAAAATCAAATTATTGGTGCCCGTGGCCATGGAAGCGAAACAAAGATTTGCCATCAGAGAAGGCGGTCACACTGTCGGTGCTGGCGTGGTCACTAAGGTAATCGCTTAATAAAACAAAAAAGGATTTTAACATTTTTGCTCTTTGACGATGCCAACAAAAACGAAGACCGCGGTTCAGGAAGAAATGAAGTCCAAGTTGAGGGTGCGATTGCGGGCGTATGACCACAAGATTTTGGATATCAGCTGCCGGCAAATTGTTGATGCGGCCGCCCGTTTTGGCGTCAAGATTTTAGGGCCGGTGCCCTTGCCGACAGAAATCCGGAAATATACGGTTAACCGTTCTTCTTTTGTCCACAAAGACAGCCGCGAGCAGTTTGAGATGAGAATCCACAAACGCCTGATTGATATTCTGGAGCCGGACCAGAAAACGATTGACGCGCTGACTAATTTGAATCTGCCTACCGGCGTCGACATCGAGATAAAAATGTAAATTCTACGAATTACGAATCAGTACGAATTTACAAATTTTTACTTTTCTGCTATATATGAATATAGATAATTTTTCCAAAACTCCATAAAAACAGCAAATTCAGCTAACCCATAAAGGTGAAAGCAAAGTACGGGGTTAGTGCCCCGTATTTTGTTTTAATTTTATTCGTATATTTGTATATATTCGTAATTTGTAGAGACATGAAATTTATTTTAGGGAAAAAAATCAGAATGAGCCAGTTGTTTATCGGGAATAAGTTAGTTCCGGTGACTTTGGTTGAAGCCGGTCCGTGTTCAGTGACGCAGATCAAAAACAAGGAAAAAGACGGCTATGATGCCGTCCAGATCGGTTATGAGAAAATCGCCAAAGCCAAAAAAATCAAGAAGCCGATGAAGGGAAAAGAATACCGGTATTTGAGGGAAATAAGGGATGATAAAGGGAGTATGAAGAAGGACGGGGGAAATAAAATAATTGATGTCGGAATTTTCAGCGAAGGCGATATCGTCAAGGTTTCCGGCATTTCCAAAGGCAAGGGTTATCAGGGCGCGGTGAAGAAATGGGGTTTTCACGGCCGATTGTCTGCTACTCACGGCCAGAAGCACGAATTGAGGACATTGGGCTCGACCGGCTCTTCTATTCCTGATCATTTGCGCAAGGGCAGAAAAATGTCAGGCCGGATGGGCGCGGCCAGAATCAGCGTGAAAAATTTGGAAATTATAAAGATTGATAAGGAAAATAATTTATTGGCCATTAAGGGAGCGGTTCCGGGCAGAAGAGGAACGCTGATAGAAATACGGGCTAAATAATTTCTAATTTCTAATTACTAATTTCTAAAATAACGTGAAGTATCCGGTTTATAATCAACAAGGCGAGAAGATTAGTGAAACCTTATTGCCCAAGGATATTTTTGGCTTGAAAATGAATTCCGATTTATTAGCGCAGGTGGTTCGGGCCCAAGCCGCGAATAAGCGTCAGGGCACGGTTCAAACCAAAACAAACCAAACACACCCAACACA
>CAZKCH010000028.1:0-4101 GCA_964551525.1 uncultured Candidatus Saccharibacteria bacterium | reverse complement strand
CCGGTTTACCACCCGCGTTGATGATAAAAATGTTGATTTTCGGGTGGCCACTTTTCCGACCGCCCGAGGGGAAAAAGTGGCAATCAGAATTTTGGATCCGAGTCAGGGTTTAAAAAAACTTGATGATTTGGGTCTGACCGGCAGGAATCTGCAATTGGTGAACGAAGCGATTGAAAAGCCGTACGGATTGATTCTTTCCACCGGCCCGACCGGTTCAGGAAAAACCACCACTCTTTACACGATTTTACAGCTTTTGAATAAAGAAGGAAAAAATATCGTCACTTTGGAAGATCCGGTGGAATATCTGATTGACGGCGTTAACCAGTCGCAGATAAAATCAGAAATCGGTTATAGTTTTGCCACCGGTCTGCGCCAGGTTTTGCGCCAGGCGCCGGACGTAATCATGGTGGGCGAAATCCGCGACGAAGAAACCGCCAATCTGACCATTCATGCCGCTTTAACCGGGCACCTGGTTTTATCCACGCTTCATACTAACAATGCCATGGGCGTCATCCCCCGCTTGATTGATCTGGGAGTGAAGACGTTTTTGGTGCCGCCTACTTTAAAACTGGCGATTGCCCAGCGTTTGGTGAGGCGTCTGTGTCCGGAATGCAAAAAGAAAGCGAAGCCGACTAAAGAGGTGAGAGACGTGATTTTGCACGAATTAGAGACCTTGCCGCCAAGTCAAAAGCAAATCATCAGCATTCCCAAAGAAATCGAGGTTTATGAGCCGGGCCAGTGCAAGAAGTGCAACTTCACCGGCTTTGCTGGCCGTTTCGGCATTTTTGAAATTATTGAAATGACCAACCGCTTGGCCGAAATTATCGCCAAAGACCCTTCGGAGATAAAAATTCTCCAAGAAGGCATTGAACAAGGCATGACAACCATGCGCCAAGACGGGATGATCAAAGTGCTTGCCGGCGCCACCACTTTTGAAGAGGTTTTCCGGGTGACCGAAGATGAAGAATAATTAAATAACTAAACATATGACGAAAAAGAATATTCTGTTAGTGGAGGACGACCCGTTTTTAGTCGATATCTACACGACCAAGCTAAGGAGCAGCGGTTTTAACGTTGAGGTCGCTTCGGACGGCAGCCAGGCCATTTCCAAGCTTAAAGAACGACAGCCCGACATGGTTTTATTGGACATTGTTTTGCCTCGGTTTGATGGTTGGGATGTTTTGAAATCATTGGGTGAAAACAAAACCATTAAGAACACCAAGGTGGTGGTTCTTTCCAACCTTGGCCAAAAATCAGACATTGATAAAGCGACAAGGATGGGCGCGATCAAATATCTGATCAAAGCCCACTACACACCCAGCGAAATTATTGACGAAATTTCAGAACTCTTCGAAGAAAAGAAATAAATAATCATCTAGACGCTAAATATTATGGATTACTTGCCCAAATTAAAAGAGTTTTTATCGCTTACCATTAAGGAGCAGGCCTCGGATTTGCATTTGGCCGCCGACCACCCGCCGCTTTTAAGAATCGGCGGCAAGCTGATGCCGATTATCAAGCATGAAAAATTGACCAGCGAAGAAGTGGCGGGCTTGACGTTTTCTTTAATGAACGAAGAACAGCGGGCGCGGTTCATCGAAGAAAAAGAGCTTGATTTTTCTTACAATTTTGAGAACCGGTCGCGTTTCCGGGTTAATGCTTTTTTCCAGGTGGGCGAGGTGAGCGTGGCGATGCGCTTGATTCCCTCGGAAATTAAAACCATGGCCGCCTTGAATTTGCCGCCGGTGTTGAAGGATTTTACCACCGCGCACCAGGGTTTTGTTTTAATCACCGGGCCTTCCAGCCACGGCAAATCAACTACCTTGGCCGCCATGATTGATGAAATTAATCATACCCGGGCCGATCATATTATCACCATTGAAGATCCGATTGAGTATATTTTCAAAGACGATTTAGCCGTTATTGATCAAAGAGAGGTCTATCAGGATACTCATAGTTTTGCCCGGGCTTTAAGAGCTACTTTTCGCCAAGATCCGGATGTGATCATGGTGGGCGAAATGAGAGATCCGGAAACAATGGCGATTGCCATCACGGCGGCCGAGACCGGGCATTTGGTTTTTGCCACCTTGCATACCAATTCTGCTAGCCAGACGATTCACCGCATTGTTGATTCTTTTGCGCCCGAACAGCAGGGCCAGGTCAGAGCCCAATTATCCGGCTCGCTCTTGGGCGTGGTTTCTCAGCGCTTGGTGCCGCGTCTGAAGGGCGGTTTAATACCGGCTTGCGAAATAATGATGGCGACGCCGGCAGTTTCCAACTTGATCAGGGAAAACAAGATCCACGAATTGCCCTTGGTAATTGAGACCTCGGCGGAAATGGGTATGATTTCTTTAAACCGGTCCTTAGCCGAGCTGGTTAAGAGAAGAGAGATTTCTTTAGAAAACGCTTTGATTTATTCGTCTAACCCCGCGGAACTTAGAATGTTAGTCAGGCGATAAAATGAAATTCAATTATCAGGCGAGAACAAAAGACGGCGACGTCCAAGCCGGCGCAGTGGAAGCCGCTTCCCAGGAAGCGGCACTTCAGGTGTTACAGAGCTATGACTTGTTAGTCACTTTTTTGGAAAAAGCGAGCGCCGAGCCGTTTTATTCCCGGCCCTTGAAGATTTTTCAGCGCGTCAGCCGCAAAGAATTGGTTTTGTTTTCCCGGGAGCTGGCAACCATGTTCAAATCCGAAGTGACCTTGATGGAATCATTGCGCACCATTGCCGAAGAAACAAAAAACCTTGTCTTTCGGGAAAAGATTCTTAAGATCAGCGAATCGATTGAGGGCGGCACTTCTTTTTCCGAAGCCCTGAACGGCTTCCCGGAATTATTTTCACCTTTTTACATTAATCTGGTTAAATCCGGGGAGATTTCCGGCCAGCTGGCTGATGTTCTGGAATACTTAGCCGACCATATGGAAAGGGAGTTTGTTTTCTTGCAGAAGATTATCGTCATGATGATTTATCCCGCTTTTGTTTTGGTGGTTTTTGTCGGTGTTTTGTTGGTGATGGCGATTAAAGTTATCCCTCAGCTTCTGGACGTGGTTTTGGCCGAAGCGGGTGAATTGCCGCTCGTGACCAGAATCGTTATTTTTTTCAGCAATTTTTTGAGAAAGTATTTTGTTCTTTTGGCCGCCGGCGTAGCCGGGCTTTCTGTTTTGCTGGGCCGGTATTACCGGACCAGCAGCGGCAAAAAATGGTTTGATAACTTCTTTCTAAAAGTTCCCGTCGTCGGCAGTTTTCTGAAAACCGTTCATTTGGCGCGGTTTGCGGAAAACCTTTCGACTTTGATTTCCGGCGGTTTGCCCATTGCCAAGGCCTTGGAAATTACCGCCGACGTGGTCAGCAACAATAATTATCAAAAAGTTATTCTTGAGGCGCGGGAAGAGGTGAGGCGGGGAGAAACCATTTCCAGCGTTTTGAAAAAATATCCCAGATTGATTCCCCCGTTTTTCGGCCAAATGGTTTTGGTGGGCGAGAAAACCGGCACTCTGTCCGGCGTGCTTTTGAATATTTCCAGTTTTTACCAAAAAGAAAGCGAGCGGGCCGCCGAGGCCATGCTCGGACTATTAGAGCCGTTAATGATTTTACTTTTAGGCGGCGCCATCGGTGTTTTGATTGCCGCCGTGCTCTTACCTCTTTACCAAGGGGGAGGAACGGGACTATAATAGTATATTAGTGATTAGTATATTAGTAATTAGAATGATTATGAAAAAATCAAATTCAGGGTTTACTTTGATTGAGTTACTGGTAGTAATTGCCATCATCGGCGTGCTTTCCGGCGTGGTCTTGGTTTCTTTGGCGCCGGTCAAAGCTAAGGCCAGGGACGCCAGAAGGTTGAGTGACGTCCGCCAGATGATGTTGGCTTTAGAACTTGATTATGACGACCGGTTGAAATATGTGGAAAAGGGGAGCATTGGCTCTATTGTCCAGCCGCCTTCGGCAATCGCGCCCTATCTTGATCCGACGCCGCAGGATACTGGGGTGATGATGCCGGCTTGCCAGCCCGAGGGCTATCGTTGGTATGGCAATACCGGTCAAGGCCAGAAATATTGTTTGTGGGCTTGTTTGGAATCGGGTGAATTTTTCGCCGCTTC
>CAZKCH010000027.1:0-4492 GCA_964551525.1 uncultured Candidatus Saccharibacteria bacterium | reverse complement strand
TGTGTTGGGTGTGTTTGGTTGTGTTGGGCCGTTGCCGCAATTGCGCCTCTGGATGAATTCTTTGAGATTGATTTTTCTTGCTCATCCGACTCCGAAATTAAGAACATTGCTTTCCGCTCTCGATCAAGCGCATTATTTAATATTAAAAACCAGTGCCAATCCGCGTTTGGCTTTGGAAAACGCGTTTTTATCATTAATTTAAAAATATATGGGCTACCAAGAGATCTTAAAAAAAATCACTCCGGAACTGGATTTAATCATTACTAACCTGAGCCAAGAAATGAATAAAATGAGAAGCGGCCGGGTTGATCCTTCTTTAATCGCCGAGACCAAAATCAGCTGTTTTGGCCAGGAATTTTCTTTGAGCCAGCTGGCCGTTGTTTCCGCCACCAGCGCCAAGGATTTGACCATCCAGCCCTGGGACGCTTCTTATGTCGAGCCGATTTTGGCGGCTTTGTCAAAATCGTCTTTTGGTTCCGGCGTCCTGGCGGAAAAGAATTTAATCAGGATTTCTTTGCCGCCTTTGACCGAAGAATACCGCAAAGGATTCCTTAAATTTTTATCGGAAAAAATGGAAGAGCAGCGGATCATCATCAGGAAAATCAGGGAGCGCGCCTGGAAAGAGCTTCAGGAAGGGGAAAAAGCCGGGCTGGTCAGGGAAGACGATAAATTCAGGGGCAAAGAAGAATTGGACAAGCTGGTGAAAAAATATAACGAAAAGATTGAAGAAATCAGCGAGAGAAAGAAAAAAGAAATAATGGAATAACCGCTCGGGCTAAGCTTCATCATGGCTACTATTTTAATTGCCCTTGGCAGTTTAATTGTCCTTATCAGTTTGCACGAACTGGGTCATTTTTTGACTGCCAAAAAATTCGGCATCAGGGTAGAGGAATTCGGTTTGGGTTATCCGCCGCGGCTTTTCGGCAAAAAGATAGGAGAGACGATTTATTCTGTCAATCTTTTGCCCTTCGGCGCTTTTGTGAGGATACCGGAGCAAAATGATAATGATCCGGCTGGTTTTACTAACAAACCGCTTTGGCAAAGGATGCTGGTTATTTTCAACGGCGGCCTTAGTTTTTGGCTGGTGGCCATGGTTTTGTTTGCCATTGTTTTTGCTATTGGCGCGCCCGTGGCGATCAGCGATTCAGAAACCGGATTTCAAAATATATCAGTGATGGTGACGGCAGTGGCGCCGAATGGCCCGGCTCACGAGGCAGGCATTAAGCCGGGAGATCAGATTCGAGAATTTTTAATTTTTAATGACCAATTTTTAATTACGACGGTAGCGGGGTTTCAGGATTTGACAGATCAGTACAAAGGCAAAGAAGTGGTTCTTACGATTCAAAGAGGAAATGAGGTTTTAGAGGTTAATTTGGTGCCCAGGGAGGCGCCGCCGGCCGGGCAGGGCCCGATTGGCATCAATCTGGCTCGGGTTGGGATTAAGGCCTATCCGTGGTATCTGGCGGCCTTTGAGGGCATTAAAGAGGCCTTTGTTATGACCGGCCAGGTGGTAATGGCTTATATTGATGTCTTTGCCCGGATTTTCCATCATCAGCCCACGGGCTTGAGTTTGATGGGCCCGGTCGGCATTGTCGGCATGTTGGGCCAGGGTTTGCAAATAGGCGCGGTTTATTTCTTACAAATGATTGGGGCCTTAGCGATTCAGGCAGCGCTGATTAATTTTTTGCCCATTCCTGCTTTTGACGGCGGCAAGCTTTTGTTTCTGGGTATTGAGGCAATCAGGAGAAAACCCGTTTCCCGCAAATGGGAAGAAAGAATTACCGGCTTTTTCTTTATCCTCTTAATTGTTTTGATGATTTTTGTTAGTATTAAGGATATCAAAGGATTGTTTTAATATGCTTCAATCACAACTTTTTCCGAAGACAATAAAACAAGCGCCCAAAGAGGCGACAGCGATTAACCATCAACTTTTGGTCAGGGGCGGTTTTATCAACCAATTGATGGCGGGCAGCTGGACGCTTTTACCATTGGGCTGGCGGGTGATTAATAAAATAATCCAAATCATCAGAGAGGAAATGAATGCTACCGGCGCCCAAGAAGCGCTTATGCCCTTGATGCATCCGAAAGAAATTTGGAATGAAACTGGTCGTTGGGAATCAGCCGCTGAAGTGATGTATAAACTGGAAGACACTCGCGATAAAGAGTTTGCTCTTTCCTTTACCCACGAAGAGATTTTTTTGGATTTGGTCAGGAAATATTTGCAATCGTACGCTGATTTGCCGATTAAGCTTTACCATTTTTCCACTAAATTTAGGAATGAACCGCGGGCAACGTCTGGAATTTTGCGCGGCCGGGAATTTTTGATGAAAGATCTTTACAGTATTCACGCGACTAAAGAAGATTTCTTAAAGTATTACGAAGAAGTATCAGCCGCTTACATGAAAGTATTTAAACGATTTGGATTCGATGTTTTTATTACTGAGGCGGCCGGCGGAGTTTTTACCAAAAACAAAACGCGCGAATATCAGGTGATCGCGCCAGTGGGTGAAGATACGATTTATATTTGCGATCAGTGTCGGGCGGGTTTCAATAAAGAAATATTCATTGGCAAAGCCGGTGATAAGTGTCCGCAATGCAATCGGGGTACAGTTAAAGAGGAGCGAACAATCGAGGTGGGCAACATTTTCCCATTTGATACTTATTACAGCGAAAAAATGAATGTTTATTTTACTGACAGAGATGGGGAGAAAAAACCGGTCTGGTTTGGCAGTTACGGGATAGGAATAACGCGGGCTTTAGGCACCTTAGTAGAAATCTTTCACGACGACAAAGGCATTATTTGGCCCGAGGCCGTGGCGCCGTTTCAAGTTCATTTATTGCAATTAGGGGAAGGCGTTGAGATCAAGAAAGCAGCGGAGAAACTCTATAATGATTTAACGGAACAGGGCGTGGAGGTGCTTTATGACGATCGGGAAGATAAAGCCGCGGGCGAGAAATTTGCTGACGCGGACTTAATCGGCATTCCATTCAGAATTGTGGTCAGTGAGAAAACATTGAAAGAAAATTGCGTTGAAATTAAAAAAAGGGGTGAAAACGAGATGAAGTTAGTGAAATTTTCAGAAGTTAATTCGTATATTCGCAAGAATTCGCCCGCCTGCCAAAGCCGACCAAAATTTTGATGTAAGAATACAAAGCGTTTAATTTACACTGTGTATTGATGTAAATTAGATTGCCAGGTTGTTCACTCTAAAATTTTGGTTTGTTCGGCGGGCAGGTAATTCGTAGAACAATGAAGAAACTTTTCCAAAAAATACTGCGTACTTTTTCCCAGGACATTGCCATTGATTTAGGCACGGCCAATTCTTTGGTTTACGTGCGGGGCAGGGGAATCGTGATGACTGAACCGTCGGTGGTGGCGGTCAACCAGAAAACCGGCCAGGTTCTAGCCATTGGCGAAGAAGCAAAGAAAATGGTGGGCCGGACGCCCGGCCATATTGTCGCCACTCGGCCTTTGGTCAAGGGCGTCATTTCCGACTTTGAAGTAACCGAACAAATGCTCCGCTATTTTATCGATAAGGCCCAGCAGAATCATTTTCGTTTTGGCATTAGGCCGCGGGTGATTGTCGGTTTGCCTTGGGGCGTGACCGAAGTGGAAAGAAAAGCAGTCAAAGACGCGGCGCGCAATGCCGGCGCCGGCCAAGTGTTTTTAATTGAAGAGCCCATGGCCGCTGCCATCGGCGCCCGTCTGCCCGTGCAAGAAGCAGGCGGTAATTTTATTGTTGATATCGGCGGCGGCACCACCGAGGTGGCAGTGATTTCTTTAGGCGGCATTGTCATTGCCAAGAGCTTGCGCGTGGCCGGAGATAAATTAAATGAAGACATTGTTAATTTTGCCCAGGAAGAGTTTAAGCTTTTAATCGGCGAGGGGACGGCCGAAGAAATAAAGATTGCCATTGGCTCGGCTTATCCCTCGAAAGAAAAAGAAAAAAGAGAAGCGCCGATGCGGGGCAGGAATTTAGTCACGGGTTTGCCCGAAGAAATCATGGTTTCCGAAGATGAAATCCGCCAGGCCTTGGAAAAATCAATCAAGCAGATTGTGGGCACGATTAAGACCACCATTGAAGAGACGCCGCCCGAACTTCTGGCTGATATTATGGCCGAAGGCATTTGGCTGTCTGGCGGCGGTTCGCAGCTGCGCGGTTTGGATGTTTTGATTGCCAAGGAAACAAAAATTAAAACCAATGTGGTGGAAGACCCGATGACTGCGGTGGCGCGGGGCGCCGGCATGGTTTTGGAAAACCTGGATGAGCTGGCCGAGGTTTTAGTAGAAACCGAAGGTTTAGAACCGTTGAAATAGGGACTAGGGACTAGGGACTAGGGACTAGGGAATAGGGAATAGGGAATAGGGTATAGCGTTTAGTGACTTTTTTTGTGGGAGGTCGGACCTCCCACATTTTTTAATCTTAGATGTCAATAATTGGTACGATCGCTTGCGTTGTTGACAACTTAGTCAATAAATAAAAAGACCTTG
>CAZKCH010000026.1:0-4837 GCA_964551525.1 uncultured Candidatus Saccharibacteria bacterium | reverse complement strand
GTGGCTGGTAAATTCATAATCGGCATTCTTTTGGCCGGCGGCCGTTTCGACGCCGTGGCCGCCCAAAATACCCTCAACTTAGTTTTGTTATTTTCTTTTTCGCTTTTCGCCCAGGCGGGCAACACGCTTTTGATCAGGGCTTTTTTCTCTTTTCAAGAAGCGAAAACCCCGGTTTTAGGCGCTTTAGCCGCTTTATTTATTAACATCGTCGCCTTGATAATTTTTTGGCAATTGAATTGGGGGGCGCTGGGCTTGGCCGTCAGTTTTTCTCTGGCCGCGATCGGCCAATTTTTCCTGATTTGGATTTTGCTTAAGAAAAAACTAAAAACCGGATTTTAAATGACGGAAATAAATCAGGAATCTATCAGAAATTTCTGCGTTATTGCGCATATTGATGCGGGCAAATCAACCTTGGGCGATCGGTTTTTGGAATTGACTCAAACCATTAGCGCTGACAAAATGCGGCCCCAATATCTGGATATGATGGATATTGAAAGGGAGCGGGGGATTACCATAAAGATGCAACCCGTCCGGATGAACTATACGCTAGACGCTAGAACCTATACGCTTAATTTAATTGATACTCCGGGTCACGTGGATTTTAGTTATGAGGTTTCCCGTTCCTTGGCCGCGGTTGAGGGCGCGGTTTTATTGGTGGATGCGACCAAGGGTGTTCAGGCGCAGACGATTGCTAATTTAGAGCAGGCGCAGAAACAGGGTCTGGTCATTATCCCGGTGATTAATAAAATCGATTCGCCCCAGGCCATGATCGAGGAAGCGAAAGAAGAAATCATGAAAATTTTAGAAGTTGATGCGGAAGAAATTCTTTTGGTTTCTGCCAAAACCGGTCAAGGCGTGGCTGAGCTGTTGAAAAAGATAGTGGAAAAGGTGCCGGCGCCGACAGGAAACCTGGCCAAGCCGTTTCGGGCTTTAATTTTTGATTCCAAGTTTGATATTCATAAAGGGGTAATGGCTTTCGCCAGAGTGGTTGACGGTTCAATCAAGAAGGGCGAAAAAATCACTTTGTTTTCTAATAAAGAGAACGGCGATGTTTTGGAAATCGGTTTTTTCAAGCCGGAGATGACTGCCATGGATGATATTGCCGCCGGTGAAATCGGTTATTTAGCCACGGGTATTAAAGAGCCAGGCAAAGTCCGCGTCGGCGACACAGTCGCTGCCGCTAATTTAAAAATTAAAAATGAAAATCTAAAAACCGACGAGGTTAGTCCTTTGCCTGGATACAGAGAACCAAAGCCCATGGTTTTTGCTTCTTTTTATCCGGAGAACGCTGATGATTTTGACTTGCTCAAAGACGCTTTGAATAAATTAAAGCTTAGCGACGCCTCTTTGTTTTTTGAGCCGGAGGCAAAAGAAATGCTGGGCCGGGGATTCCGCTGCGGCTTTCTGGGGCTGCTGCACACGGAAATCACCACCGAGCGTTTGAGCCGCGAATTCGGCTTGGGCTTGGTGATTTCTTCGCCGTCAGTGGTGTACAAAATTATTGATAACCGGAACGAGGAAAGGGAAATTTACACTGCCGCTGATTGGCCGGAACAATTTTATGTCAAAGAAGCGAGAGAGCCGTGGATGGTTTTACGGGTGGCGACGCCGATCAGTTATATGGGCCCGGTTTTTGAGGTTTTGTCAGGCCTTTCCGGCAAGCATCTCGATACCGCTCATTTGAGCCACGAAAAAATCATTGTTTCTTATGAGGCGCCGCTGCGGGAAATTATCACCAATCTCTACGAGAATATTAAAAATTCTACCGCCGGCTATGCTTCAATTGATTATCAGCCGCTCGGCTACCGGTTGGCTCAATTAGTTAAACTTGATATTCTGATTTCCGGTAAAAAATTCGAGGCGTTTTCTAAAATCGTGCCCGAAGAAAAGGCCTTTGAAGAGGGTAGGCGAGTGGTGCAAAAATTAAAACAGGTTTTGCCGCGCCAGTTGTTTTCCGTGGCTTTACAGGCCGCCGTGGGCGCCAAAGTGATTGCTCGGGAAACATTGTCAGCCAAGGGCAGAGACGTCATTGCCCCTTTGTATGGCGGCGATTACACCCGGAAAATGAAATTGTTGCAGCAGCAGAAAAAAGGCAAAGCCGAGCTGAAGGAAAAAGGCCAGCTCCACATTCCCCAGAAAGTATTTTTGGATATGCTCCGCAGTTAAAATAGAGGTGCGATGGTGAAGATGAGCGTGCTCAAGACAATAATGGAAATAATGACTTTCCAGATGATATTGACGATTGTTTTTTGAGATATTTTTGCCATAATTCAATATTACATGGTAGCAAAAATTAAGCAGAAAAAGAATAGCGGTTTCGGGCCATCGACCGTAGCGCCGGTGTTTTTCGGCATTGTCTTTCTGGTTTTGGGCGCCATTCTGATTTATTCCAATGGGCAGATGATCCAGCGCCGCCAGCAATTATCTTTAAAAACCAAGGAATTGGAACAGGAAATCGCTGTCCTTCAGGAAGAGAATAGGGAATTGGCCGCTATGCTTTCTTTATCCGGCAATGAGGCCTATCTGGAAAGGGAGGCGCGGGAAAAATTGCAGATGAAAAAACCAGGGGAAACCGTAGTGGTGGTTTCCCCGCCGGAAAACAGCCAGAATAATTCATTGCCAATAGAAAAAACCTGGTGGCAGAAAATTTTAGAGTGGGCGGGGATAAAATAAAGGCGATTGTCGCCCTGCGGGTGATTCGCCGTAGGCGAAAGTGGTTAAGTTGCGGGGTTAGTATAGTGGTAATACGCTTCCTTCCTCCGCCCAAAGCCCGCCAGAATATGGAATTTTGGGCGGGCATTGTGGCGGATCCGCCAAAATATTGAGCGGAAGCGAATTTTTGGCGGACAAGGTCGTTAATTTTAAAACTAAAAAGATGTATTATAATTACGTTTTATTATGTCTTGATAAAAGACGCGGTCGCCGTAAATTTTATATTGGAGTAACAGAAAATTTGCGTCAGCGTTTGTTTCAGCATAAAAGTAAGAATATAAAAACAACAAAGAGTTTTGATGAAGTCCACCTCGTTTATTACGAGGCCTGTCTAAATAAGACTGACGCGAGAAAAAGAGAATTGCAGTTGAAAACCGGTTTTGGCCGAGGATATTTAAAAAGAAGAATCGAAAGTTATTTAACCGAATCTACGGGCGTAGTGTAGCGATAAGATGTAACCTTCCTCCGCCAAAAGCAATGCATTTTGGCGGACCCATCAAAATGCGTAGCTTTTGATGGGCAAGCCCAAGTACAAGCGCGGGTGTAGTACAGTGGTAGTACGCTAGCTTCCCAAGCTAGACACGGGAGTTCAATTCTCCTCACCCGCTTAGAAATTTAAATTCAAGTTAATCAGCCGGGTTTTTGGCTTGAAAGCGAACTTTCTTGGAACAATTATCTTTTTCTATACGCAAATCGTCGGAACGCTTGAAAAACTATTTAGGAGGGAGTAAACTATAGTAAAGGTCTTGGCAGTAACTAATTATATTAAAAAGTCATCTTAATAAATAAAAAAACAAAAAATATGAAAATATTTTACAAAAACTCGATCGTTATCGCGTTAGTTGTTTCTTTCGTGATTAGTTTTACCGGATCAGGTACGGCGTTGGCGGCGACCACGCCTTCTCTCGGAAACGCCGCGACTTACGGCGTTCTTGCCAGCACTTATACCAACACTACGGCAGGGACCACCATTAACGGCGATGTCGGATTTACCACCGGACCAGCAGTGGCTCCTGCCGGTACGCATACAAATTACGGATCCGGCGCCCCGTATGCCGCTGCCGGTACTGATCAGGCCAGCGCTTTATTTTCTCTGGCCTCCCAATCATGTACTTTTACTTTTGGTGGCGGCGCGATTAATCTTTCTACTGACACAACCCATGGCGCGGCTGGCATATATACTCCTGGAGTATATTGCAGTTCCGGAGCTATGAATATCGGCGGCCCGCTTACTCTTAGCGGCAGTGGAACGTATATTTTTAGACCCGCTGGCGCATTCACTTCGACGGCCGGGGCAATTATCACTTTGACTGGCGCCTCTGCTTGCGATGTTTTTTGGACACCGACTCAGGCAACAACCTTAGCCGCCAATACAACGTTTGCCGGAACTATTATTGATGATGCCGGCATTACCGTGGGCGCTAATACCACCTGGACGGGAAGAGCTTTGGCATTTGGCGGAACAGTATAACAACTGATACGGATACCATTACCGCACCGACATGCATAGTTTCAACTCCCACTCCAACCCCAACCCCAACCCCAACACCAACACCGACACCAACTCCAACTCCAACCCCGACTCCTACACCAACGCCTAGTGCCACTCCGACCTCCACTCCCACTTCTACGCCGACTCCAACTCCGACACCGACACCCACACCAACACCCAGTGCAACGCCTGTTCCGATATTGCCCAATACAGGCATTGGTCCTGATGACAAAGGCAGTGCTTTATGGAGCATTGTTGTTTTAGCCGGACTTTCAATCGCTTTATTCTCATTCTATTTAGCGCGGAATAAGCAAACAAATTAATAGTTTAAGAAAAATATGAGAAAGTTTAATAAGAGTCCGGTAGCAATCATATTGGTTGTTGCGTTTATACTTGTTCTTATTGAACCGACTAAAGCGGCAACGACCGTGAGTTTAGGCACGGCGGATAGTTTTGCGGTTTTAGCCGGGTCGGGAATCACTAATACCGGTTCGACCACGATTACCGGAGATGTGGGAACACATCCGACTTTGACCGAGACCGGTTTCGGGTCTGTTACTTTGACTGGGACAAACCATATAGGTGATGCGACTACGCAAGGAGCTAAAACAGATTTGATTACGGCTTACAACA
>CAZKCH010000025.1:0-4975 GCA_964551525.1 uncultured Candidatus Saccharibacteria bacterium | reverse complement strand
TGTGTTGGGTGTGTTTGGTGTGTGGTTGAAAAAACGCAAGCACGATTGCGTCATTCGGTAAGTAAAAAGCATTTTTCCAAACCGCAAAGCATGACTTATTACAAAAATGCTTTTTACTTACCGAATGACGCAATCGTGCTTGCGTTTTATAAACCATTTTCCCACAAGTATCGCAACGCACATATTTCCCTGTCATATAACTCTTATACTGACACTCTTTAGAACAACACCTGCCCCAACCTTGTTTTACATGGCTTGTTTTGGCAAAAAATATTTTTTTACAAATTAAACATTTCCTCTTTGTCATTAACTCATTTTAACCCGATATCGCCATGATGTAAAGACATCAAACTGTGGATAACAGTACAGATTGTTGTTCTACACACCAACCGCGCCTATACTTATTATGTCCCTAGAAAATCTCTGTTTTCCGACAGACGAAGACACTTGCTCATGCATATGCCCCCAAAAGGAATCGAACCTTTATCACCGGTTTAGAAAACCAGTGCTCTATCCGTTGAGCTATGAGGGCTAAACCAAATCAATTTATCACGACTTTCATTGTTTTTCAAGCCGGCTACTTTTTGGGCAAAAACAAGTCCGGATAATCCCTCAAATCCGCCTCTTCAAAATTCTCCTGAAAGTCCTGCCGGGAACGCAAAATTTCTCTTAAAAAACCTTTCTCGAAAACAATGCCAGCGCCATCGGTCAGCGGTTGCCCCTGCACCGAAATAACATACTTTAAGAAAAGTCCGGCGGCCAGAAGCACGGCGGCAAAAATCATAACTAAGAGAAACAGGAAAACCCTTTCACCGAAAAACCAGGGCAGTTGTTTCAACGACTTCAGGGTTTCTTTTAATTTGCCGAGATCTATCTTCTTTGCCATAATTATTTTTTACTTAACATATACTCTTATAGAAAAAGTGCCTTCGATAAAATCCTTAGATTGCTTGGCGGTAAATTCAATGATCTCGGCCATATAAGCATTGTTTTCTATTTTATCGAGAAAACGAATAATTTTATCCGACTTCCCTCGAGACCTAAGTTGAATAATAATTGAACCCCAGATATCGGTTTTTGTTTTCGGATTAGCATAAAGCTCGGTTTTAATTTCTAACCCGGTCGCTCTTGCCGTTTCTTCGAGAAAATTAAGAAATTCGACCGGCGCGCCTATTTCCGAAAAACTGTCTTCGATTATCGCTATTTCTTCGCTATTTTCCTGATAATCTCTCGTTAAATCGACAAAGTCCTGTTCTTGTTTTTCCAACGAAAACAAAGTACGCCGCAAAGAAAGTAATTCTTGCGAATCTTTAACGACCGCCTTGATGGCAAAAATTACCGCAATCACTAAAATCAAGTTGGCGAAACCAACAATAATATTCAATAAATATTTCTTATAAAAAATGGGTTGGGGCATATTTTAATTAATTTCCAATCTCAAAACTTAAAGAGAAACTGGCGTTCTCGGCCTGCGCCCAATTAGAGGGCGGAAAATTCACTTTCTTAAGCCCCCTTTCTGCTTCCAGATTATTTTTGAATTCCAGCAACTTTTCCCGGGTAGGCGAAAACCCGTTAATGCTCATTTCTATTTTTTTAGATGATTTGAAAAACGAAACACTCGTCAGGTAACCGCCTTGAGGGAGGTTGTTGTAAACTTTTTCCAAAACACCGGTGATGCTTAATTGATTGTTATAAAATCCTTCTACGTCTTGCAGTTTTGAATTCACAGCTTCAATCTCTTTCTGAAAAGCGGTGATTTGAGCGACATCAACCTCTTTTTCTTTTTGAGCAATAGCGAGCCGCTCCGGGCCCGTTTCTCCAACGAGATAGATTTTAATAGCGAAGAAAATAAATAAGCAGGAAACGAAAAACAATAAAACCCCGAACTCGAATATCAAAATCAGCTTGGTTTTTTTCTTGGCGAAAACCTCTTTCTTTTCTTCTAAAGGCAATAAATTAATCATTTTAATCGCCGATTATGCCCCTTAACGCTAAACCCAGGGCGTTGGTGTAAGACAACGATCTTTTCAGATACGCTTCGGGTATTCTTAAATCCGGTTCGGATAAAATATTAACCCAGGGATTGCCCGGGATCGCCGAAATCCCCAATTCTTTTGATAAAAACTTATCCAGGCCGGGCAAGTTTGCGCCGCCGCCGGAAAGCAAAACCTTTTTTATTTCGTGTCGAGAAGGCGATAAGTGTTCGTGGCCGGAATGAGCATAGTAGAAATCAAGCAGGTTTTTAATTTCTACCACCATTTCCAAAAGCACGGCGGACAGAATTTCTTGAACTTTTTTATCTTCAAAAACCTCTTTGCCAAATTCGTCTTCGCCATCATCTTTTCCTTGAAATCGAATTTTTGCTTTTGGATTAAGACCGTACCCCGTTTTTATTTTCTCCGCTTCTTCTATTTTTACCCCCAAGCCAACCGCCAAGGCCTCAGTCAACCTAACCGAAGACGTCTGAAGCAAACTGGTAAAACGCAACGATTTACCGGAAAAAATTATCAAACTGGTTCTGGTGGCGCCAAAATCAACTAAAAGCACGGGGTTAACCGAAAGCCAGTCCTTTATCAGTGCCCGAGCCGCTGATAACGACTCTGCTTCCAAGGCGACGGGCGTCAACCCGGCCATTTTCAAGGTCCGGACGTATGAATCAACGTTTCTCTGGGGCGAGGCGGCAATCAGAATATCAAAATGATCTAAATGGTCAACCAATGGTTCGATTATCTCATAATCAAGATACGCCTCTTTAAGGGGAATGGGGATATGATTTTCCGCCTCAAAGGGAATGGCTTTTTCCAAGTCCTCGATCGACATTTTAGGAAGCTGAATCACCCTCAAAAATGCTTTTTCTTCCGGCAAACAGACCACGACGTTATTAGTGTTTAGCCTTTCCCCCCTAACATTACTGACTGCTTTTTTAATAATTTCCGCCAAGGTCTCTTCGTTTTTAATTTCTCCTGCTTCAATAATTCCGGGCGGAATCGCTTCTTCATTGAAAGACGCCAAATCAAACTCGGTTTTATAGGGCTTGAGTTTTGCCAATTTTAAAGAAAGGTCTGAAATATCCAGGCCGAAAGCAATCGGTTTTAATGTTAAAATATTTAGCATCTTCAAAAAATATTACTCTGTCTCTTGCCAGCTCTCGATCGCCCAGCCGCTGCCCGGCCCGGAAGAAAAATTGCTATTAATTAACCCCTCCTCATAAACAATCTCGGCATTATTCTCCAAGTGAAGAGCATAGCCGCACACTTCTTTAAACTTAGCATTATTTGAAACATTTATTAATCCCGACAAACTGAAAATTATCGAAGCAGGGCTGTCTTTATTAACATTATTAAAAATGGAAATGGCCGGATTGCCGGAATCCATTGATTGGTTGGTCGAAATAAAAACTAAATAATAATCTTCGCTGTCTTCAGAAATAACATTATTGCTTAAAGAAATTTTTCCCTCTGCCTGCCGATCAGAAGGATTATCAGCGATGATCGCCACGCCGCTGGAAGCGTCGCTTTTAAGCTTGATCTTGCTGTTATTAGACGCGGAAATATTGCCCGCCACCCAAACATGGCCGGCAATAATCACCGGGTCATCCAAACTGCCGCCGGGAAAACTCAAATTACCGTTAATTTTTATCGGGCCCAAAACCTCGCCCACAGAGGCCTGATAATTACCATTAATCACTCCACCCGCCGCAGCGATCGTTTCCCAACCCTGAATCTGGGCCAAAGAAATGGGCAGATCCTTAACCGATGGATCCTGGCTGTCGGGATATTTAAGGCCGCCAACCTGGGTCTGCTGGTCAATCGTTTGAAAATAAGCATCGCGGCCAATCAAAGCCTGCTCTATTTGATTCGCGTGAGCGTCGACGCCGATTGATAAATTGCTTATAAACATTGGCCCTTCCCCGCCCATCAAGGTTTTAAAATTAAGACGGCCGTTGACTTCATTCCAATCCGGAGAAGACGCGCTCCAGTTATTGGTAACGTATTTGGCATTGTATCTTTGCCGACCCGCTTCGTAAATTTCTGAAATCTCTGCCTGGGTTCTGGCAATATTGGAAATCCTAACCTCGTCGATAATTCCCGAAAAATACTTAGCCGAAGTTCCCAGCCGGCCGATCTGATTTCTCGGTTCAGGAGAATAATTTATAACAGAACCGTAATCGGCTGTGCCGCGGACAACGCCGTCAACATAAATTTTAATTTCTTCAGTACCGCCGCTATTGGCGTCATAAACGCCGGCCAGATAATGCCACTGCTGATCGTCAATTTCAACTGAAGCAATGGCTTTTTGCGTTCCATTGATAGCAATTTGAGGCTTGCCAATAGAATCCAGAGATAAACCGAAACCCGAACCGGTTTCCAAGCGATCATAAATTCCTTGTTCGTTGGCAACAGCACCATTGGTCTTAACCCAGGCCTCGATTGTCACCGCTGTTAAGGGGCTCAATTTTGTATTAGGGCTGATACTAATATAATCCGCAGCGAGCCCGTTAAAACTCCGGGCATTGCCGATTTTACCTTGGACAAAAGCCGTGCCGTAAGGCGTACCATCAGCGCTTGCATCAACCGTGGCATAATAACCAACGGGGTTGGAATTTCCCGAGAAAGAAGCGCTGTAATAGACCGCTATCCTGCCCACGCCGCCATTGCCGCCGGAATAATTTCCGGCTCCTCCTGATCCGCCGAGAGCAGTGACTAACTGATTACCAAGAATAACGCTGTTCCCGTAGATTTTTATCGACCCGCCGGATCCGCCTCCGCCACCGCTATTGCCATTCGGAATATCGCCATTACTGCCGTTAATTCCATCTGCTCTAACATTGCCATTAATACTGACATTATTGGCGGCCATAAAAACAATGCCGCCGGCGACACCGCCATTGCCGCCATAACCGGCATAACCGCCGCCAGCCGCGCCGGCCGAGCCAAAATATAATTTAACAAAAAAACCAAACACACCCAACACA
>CAZKCH010000024.1:0-5497 GCA_964551525.1 uncultured Candidatus Saccharibacteria bacterium | reverse complement strand
TGTGTTGGGTGTGTTTGGTGGTTTTGGGGCATTGTCCAGCTCTTTCCCTAGTCAGGTCCGGACAGCGACAACGCTGACCGGATACCTGACCTTCGCGGGACGGATCCCCGCAGCCGCGCAGTATGACGTGCGACTCGAGATTCCGTCCCGTCTGCTTCAGCCGCTTGAAGGACGGCTGAAGTAACGCAGAAAAACAAAAAGTGCCCAAGACGCGAGTCGCGGGCACTTTTTCATTTCCAAAAACCAAAATCGCGGTTGAAAAAAAATATGGGCTGTGCTAAACTCGATAATATGAACACCATGGAAGAAATCGCAAAAAACAATAACGATGTTTTAAGGCCGCCGAAAATCGGCGAGATCATCCGCGGCAAAATCGTCGGCCGCGGCCGGTCTTCGCTTTATATTGATTTGGGCAGCTGGGGCACGGGCATTATTTTCGGCCGGGAATTTTTAAGAGCGAAAGACATTCTGAAAAAAGTGAACGAGGGCGAGGAAATGTTCGTCAAGGTGGTTGATTTTGAAACCGAAGAAGGATTCTTGGAGGTCTCGGCTTTGGAAGCGGATCGGGAAATCGCCTGGGTAAAATTAAAAGAAAAGAAAGACAATAATGAAAATATTATTGTTAAAATTTTGGGCGCCAACAAGGGCGGATTGCTGGCAAACGTTTCCGGCGTCAATGCTTTCTTGCCTGTTTCCCAATTGAGTTCGGCTAATTACCCGCGCGTGGAAGACGGCGACGCCACCAAGATTTTAAGGGAACTGCAAAAATTCGTCGGCCAGGATATGGAAGTGAGGGTTTTAGACCTTGATTCCCAAGAAGACAAACTGATTCTTTCGGAAAAAATAAAAGAGACCGACCATATCAAAGAGGTGCTCAAAAATCATCAGGTCGGCGATATTGTCGACGGCGAAATTACCGGCGTAGTTGATTTCGGCGCTTTTGTGAAGTTTCCCGCCCGCAAGACTTCGTCTAGCGAGGCGGGCGAGCCAGAAGAAAACCTTGAAGGATTAGTGCATATTTCCGAACTGGATTGGCAATTGATTGAAAACCCGTCCGATATCGTCAAGGTGGGAGAAAAATACTCCTTAAAAATCATTGATATCAGCAATGGCAAGGTTTCTTTATCTTTAAGGGCGCTCAAAGAAGATCCTTGGAAAGACCTTGATAAAACCTTTGAAAAAGGAAAAGCGATTAAGGGCAAGGCGACGAAATTCAATCCTTTTGGCGTTTTCATCGAGGTCGCGCCGAAAATCCAGGGGCTTTGCCACGTTTCCGAATTCGGCAGCCGGCAGAAAATGGAAGAAATGATAAAAATCGGCTCTGATTATGAATTTGAAGTAATTCTAATCGATCCTAAAGAACACCGCCTCCTCTTAAAACTGAAATTGAAACAGGAGGATAGTTCTATTTAAAATGTCTCCTCTTTTGAAAAACTTTTTCACCGTCGCCATGATTTTCGTGGCCTTATCGGTGATTTTCTCGTCTTTCTTTCAGCCCGCTAACAAAGCGGGGCAATTTTCTTTGTCGCAGTTAGTCGAACAGATCAACCAGGACAAAGTTAAAAAAATTACCATTGAAGGCAATGATCTTAAAATCGCTCTCGCTGACAATCAGACCGCCGTGGCCCAAAAAGAGCAGGAAAGCTCGCTTTCCGAAACCCTGGCTAATTACGGCGTTGATCCGGAAAAACTGAAAAAAATTGATATTATTGTCGAAAAAGAAAACGACACCTTTGCCGTCTTGAGCAACATTCTTTCTTTTCTCCTGCCCCTGCTTTTATTCGGCTTTTTCTTCTGGATGATGTTCCGCCAGACAAAAATGGGCGCCGGCCAGGTTTTTGATTTTACCAAAACCAAGGCGCGGCTTTTCGGCGAAGGCGGAGCGCCCCACGATAAAATCAGCTTTAAAGACGTGGCCGGGCTTAAAGAAGCCAAAGAAGAATTAAGAGAAATCGTTGATTTTCTCAAAAACCCGAAAAAATATCTGGCCATGGGCGCGAAAATCCCCAAAGGCGTGCTCTTGATCGGACCGCCGGGAACGGGCAAAACCATGCTCGCCCGAGCTATTGCCACCGAAGCGGGTGTGCCTTTTCTTTCGGTTTCCGGTTCTGAATTCGTTGAGCTTTTTGTCGGCGTCGGCGCTTCCCGGGTACGCAGCTTATTCGAACAGGCAAAAAAAGCCGGTCGCGCCATTATTTTTATTGACGAAATCGACAGCATCGGCAAAATGAGGGGCACGGGCATGGCCGGTTCGCACGAAGAAAGGGAACAAACCCTGAACCAGATTCTGGCGGAAATGGACGGTTTTGAAAAAAACGACGGCCGCATCGTGGTCGCGGCCACCAACAGAGGCGATATCTTAGACCCGGCGCTTTTGCGACCCGGCCGCTTCGACCGCAGAATTGTTCTGGATTTGCCCGATATTAATGATCGCGAAGACATTCTGAAAATCCACTGCCAAGACAAGCCGCTGGCGATAAACCATAATCTAAGGGAAGTGGCGGAAAGAACGCCGGGATTTTCCGGCGCTGACCTGGCCAATATCGCCAATGAAGCGGCGCTGATGGCGGCCCGGAAAAACAAAACCCAAGTTTTTCAAGAGGACTTGCTGGAATCGATTGAAAAAGTCCTTTTGGGCCCGGAAAGAAAAAGCCATATCCTTTCCAAGAAAGAAAAGGAGATTACCGCTTTCCACGAAGTCGGCCATGCCTTAGTGGCCGCCTTCTTGCCCCACGCCGAACCGGTGAGAAAAATTTCCATTATTGCCCGAGGCATGGCCGCCGGCTACACGCTGAAAATGCCCTCGGAAGAGAAAAGGATAAAAAGCAAAACCGAAATGATGGCGGAAATCGCAGTGATGCTCGGCGGCTTCTGCGCCGAAAAGATAAAATTCAAAGAAATCACCACCGGCGCCGGCAATGATTTGGAAAAAGCCTCTTTTTGGGCGAAAAAACTGGTCAAAGAATACGGCATGTCGTCTTTAGGGCCGATAAATTTTGAAACCGACAGCGACGATGATTTATTTTTCACCCGGGACTCTTTCCAGAAGCCGTATTCGGAAAAAACCGCCGAACTGATTGATATTGAAGTGAGAAAAATAATCGATGAAGCGAAAATAACGGCGGAAAAAACACTGAGGCGCAACAAAAAAATGATGGACAACGTTGCTAAAACTTTGATACAAAAGGAGATAATCGAAAGAAGGGAATTTGAGGAGTTAATCGGCAAAAAACAAGGGGAGCCGACGATGATGGTAAAAAAGACCAGCGGGCCAAAAATAAGAGTAAAAACGGTTTAGTAGTAGAGCGCGTTTTTTAACCCAAGATTCGGAGCTGTAGTTCATCGGCAGAACGCGACTCTTATAAAGTCGATGTAGATGGTTCGACTCCATCCAGCTCCACGAAAATTTTGGGTCTCGCCAGGAGGCGAGATAAAGAAGGAGGTAGAAGGTCCGTGGGGTCATCCGACCCCACGCCCCGTCGGATGACGGGGCGATTCCAACCGCGCCCATGCGCGCATAGCTCAGCGGTAGAGCGCTTCGTTGACATCGAAGAGGCCCAAGGTCCGATTCCTTGTGCGCGCACCAGATTTAATAATTAAACAAACTTATATGCCAGACAAAATGCAAAAGTTCAGTGAACCATATTTAAAAAAAGATCTGCCCGATATCCGACCCGGGCAAGAAGTGAAAATCTTCCAGATCATCAAAGAAGGGGATAAAGAAAGGGTTCACGCCTTCGAGGGTTTAGTCATTGCCCGAAAGCACGGCAAAGAAGCCGGAGCAACGATTACGATCAGAAGAATCGCGGCCGGCGTGGGCATGGAAATGGTTTTACCGCTTCATTCGCCCTCAATCCAGAAAATTGAAATTTTGAGAAAGTCAAAAGTCAGACGGGCAAAGCTATATTATTTGAGAGGCGCAAAGGGCAAGCGGGCAAAGTTCAAAGAAGAGTCGACAATAAAATAGAAATGCCCAGGTGGCGGAATTGGCATACGCGTGCGTTTGAGGGGCGCATGGGGCAACCCGTGTGGGTTCAAATCCCACCCTGGGCACACATAGAGATGGTAGAAAGGTTCGCCTGTCTCCCGCGCATTAACCTGACTATTGGGCGCTTAGCTCAGGGGTAGAGCGTCTCATTTACACTGAGAAGGCCGGGGGTCCAAATCCCTCAGCGCCCACGGAAAATTGAAAGTTTATAGTTTATGGTTTATGGTAAAACCAGGCCGAGGTAGCTCAGGTAGTAGAGCACATCTCTGAAAAAGATGTGGTCGTCAGTGCAAGTCTGACCCTCGGCACCAGTCTAGCTTTGCTAACTTTCGCGGGCCTGCCCGCCGAAGTCCTGCAAAGCAGGACGTAGGCGGGCGTAGCACAATGGTAGTGCATCTGGTTGCCAATCAGAGTACGTGGGTTCGATTCCCATCGCCCGCTTAAAATCGCTTAAAATGAGCTTATTTAAGCTTATTTTTGGTCTTGACACTGGTCCCGGGTTGAGCTAAACTAGCTAAATCCCCCCTTAGGGGATTTAAAAATGTCTACTAATAGCCATAAGCGTCCTTACAGGGCGATTCTACTCTCCGGGGCATTGTTTTCTCTCTTATTCCTGCCGATTCTGACCGTTTTTGCCCCTTCAAGCTCCTTGGCCGAAGCCGAAGCGAATTTTGCATATCCGAAAAATCCATCAACAGATCAGACCCTGACTCCCTCAATCCAGGAAAACTCCCTTCTCCCCAATAGTAATCATTATCCGCCGAAGCCGACTTATACGGTGATAGAAACCATTTCTATGGTTATCACCGGCTATTCCAGCTCTGTTCAAGAAACCGATGACACCCCGTTTTTAACAGCCGCGGGCACTCAAACCAGAGATGGCGTGGTTGCCAGCAACTTACTTCCTTTCGGCACAAAAATCAGGATTCCCCAGTATTTCGGTTCAAAAGTCTTCGTGGTTGAAGACAGAATGAATGAAAGGGTTGGTGATCTCACCATTGATGTTTGGTTTCCCTCTTCGTACCAAGCCCGCCTCTTCGGCGTCAAATATACTTATATTGAGACAATAAGATAGTGCCCGGAGAGGGAATTGAACCCTCAAGAGCTTTCGCTCGCAACATTTTAAGTGTTGTGCGTTTCCCGTTTCGCCACCCGGGCGTATTTAATTTTGAGGCCTGGGCGAGAATTGCACTCGCGTATAGCGCTTTTGCAGAGCGCTGCCTTGCTACTTGGCTACCAGGCCGATTAAATTTTAAATATCATTTCTTATCCTTTTTCACAACCGGCTCTGTTTTCACTTTTTCCAACAACTCTTCCACCCGACCGGCAACAATGGTTTCTTTTTCCTGACAAAAGAATAGACGGGGAACCGGCCGCATTTGCAGCCGCTCGTTAATCTCCTTCTGTAAAAAGTAAATTCGACTAGTTAATGAGCTTAAAGCCGCTTTGGCATTTTTTTCCGGAAAAACGCTGACATAAACCTTGGCTTGGCTTAATTCCGGCGAAGTA
>CAZKCH010000023.1:0-5921 GCA_964551525.1 uncultured Candidatus Saccharibacteria bacterium | reverse complement strand
ACCGGTGTCAGCGCCGGTAATAAGACATGCGCCGGAAATAAAAGAGGCGATTGCCATTAAAGAAGAGCTAGAAGAAAAAGAAGAAACAGAACCGACTAAAATTAAAAAAGCGGATTTTACCGAGAACCCTGAAGAAGAAGGCCAAATAGCCATTGATGTTTATCAAACCGACAGCCAGATTGTTGTCCAGGCCGCCATCGGCGGCATCAAGCCGGCCGACATTGAGGTGGTGATTGAAAACGGCATTGTTCAGATAAAAGGCAGCCGGCACAAAGATGAAACCATCAGCAAAAACGATTATATCATCAAAGAATGCTATTGGGGCGCTTTTTCCCGGCAATTTGTTTTACCCACAGAAGTTGACGCTTCAAGAGCAGAAGCGCTTCTCAAAGACGGGGTCTTGACGATTAAGATGCCAAAGATTAATAAAGAGAGGGTGACGAAATTAGAAATTAAGTGATTAAGCGGCTGAGGGCCGAGGTGGTGAAATGGCAGACACGCAGCGTTTAGGGCGCTGTGAGCGCAAGCTCGTGCGAGTTCAACTCTCGCCCTCGGCATAATTTTTATTTCAACACAAAAACGGCTTTATCAGCCGTTTTTGCTTGGTTTAATAGACCGAACTGATTTAGTATCCGAGAACGGCTTTTACCAATGAAGGCACGGCTCTGGCAATCAAGGCAATCAAGAGACCGACTGCGGCCATCATAATCTTATTCCTGCCGGTAATGCTTTTTGCCGGATCGGACTGATTCATGATGTCAATGGCGCCAAGAATGGTCAAAATCACGACAAAAATCATCAAGAAGACAAAAACCCAATTAAGACCGGCGTTCAAAACATTCAAGATGCAAAATACTCCCCATTTCTCTGTATCTTCTTGTCTAGTACACACGAGGCCAGTACAATCTCCGCCAGCGGCTTTGGGACACTCATTTTCCGCAAATGTTTCACCGCTCAACGTCATTCCTTTTACCATCCTGCAGCAGTCAACTGGCTTATCGCCAGCCGCCATTGCCGTTGCCATAGGCACGACCACGCTCGCTAATACAAGTAAAACAAATAATTTCTTCATTTTTATTTTAATTAATTTTACGGCTTAATTTTTTAATTGAAAGATCTTTCAACTAACTACTCTATTTTCGACCTTTAAAAATTATTTACCAGTTAAAAGCGCGGTAATCAAGGAGCTGATGCCGCGGGCAAGGAAAACCACCAATAAGCCGACAAATGTCCAAATAATAATGTTTTTCGCCAGCGTAACCTTAGTGGCATTGCCGGCCGCGGTCATCAAAGTAAAAGCGGCGTAAACAATCATTAAAGGCGCAATGGCTAAGGCCAGATAAAAAATGATGTTGATAAGGGCGTTAATTAATTCGCCGAAAGTGTCATAGGCAAGAGGATTTTCCAAACAAAAGGTGTTTGGCGGGCAGGCGGCTGAAACCAAGGCCGGCGCCACGGCTAAGATCCCGATTAAAAACAGAATGATAAGATTATTTTTCATGTTTTTATTATAACTTATTTCTTAATGAAAGTCAAGCCGTAGTGGTATTCGCCGGCAGGGATCTCTTTTTCAAAAACAAACCCGATTTTCTCCGCCATCTCTCTGGCCTTTTCTAATCCGATCCGGCCCTCAATCGGCCCGCTGAACGCCTCGGGTTTCCAGTCCACCAATAAAAGCCGGCCCTCGCCCCGCAAAACCCTTTTCGCTTCGGACAAAATCATTTCCTTGTGCTCCACCTGAAATAAAAGATTGCTGGCAATGACCAAATCCACCAACCCGCTTTGGATTAATGAACCGAGATCTTTTTCCAAGTCCGCCCTTAATAATTTCACATTGCGCAGACCTTCGGCTTCCAGTTTTACTTTTAAGGCATTGAGAATGTCTTCCTGGATATCAATGGCATAGACCCGGCCCATTTTCAACTTTTTTGCCAAGGGCAGAACCCAGCCGCCGCCGCCGCAACCGAAATCAGCCACGGTCATATCCTCGCGCAGTTCAAGCTGATTAATAATTTTTTCCGGATTGATAAACTCCATCTTATATACATGCGGCTGACGCCACTTTGTCGTTATGGTCTAATTTTATAATTCTAACTCCTTGCGTCGCCCGTGACAACTTGGGAATCGAGTCAATGCTGATTCTGATGACCTGACCCTTCTGAGAAATGACAATCAAATCCTCTTCTCCGCCATCAAGCACTCGACTAGTGATAATCTCACCGGTCTTGGGTGTAATATTAGCGGTTTTAATGCCGCTGCCGCCCCGGCGCTGGAGCCGGTAATCGCTGATCTCGCTCCGCTTGCCATAACCATTTTCCGTCACAATCAACAAGTATTGCTTTGTTTCTTTTAAGTTTTGCTTGCCCGCCGTAGTTCCGCGGAGCGGAACGAAGGCGGGATTTTTGATCACGTCCATCCCCGCCACCTCGTCTCCCTTTTTCAAGCGCATGCCTTTGATGCCGGCGGCCTGCCTGCCCATTTGGCGCAAATCCTTTTCTTTAAAACGCACGGCCTGGCCTTTTTTGGTCACCAACAGCAATTCGTCGTTGCCGGAACTCTTGGTCACCCTGACCAAAGAATCGCCTTTTTTAAGCGTCACCGCAATCAAGCCCGATCGCCGAACATTGGCAAACTCGTCAATCACGGTCTTTTTAATTATACCGCCCTTAGTCGCCATGACCAAGTAGTGGAAACCTTCTTTTTCCTTGTCTTTCTGGCTGGAAGCGATTAAAGAAAGAATTTTATCCTGTTGGGAAATTTCCAGGAAATTAAGAAGGCCCCGGCCCCTCGCTACTCGGGCCCCTTCGGGAATTTCGTAAACCGGCGTCTTAAACACCTTGCCCGAATCGGTAAAGAAATAAAGATCGTCGTGAGTCATGGCCGGCAAGAAATGGTCGACAATGTCTTCCTGCAATGTTTTCATGCCCAAAAGCCCCTTGCCGCCCCGCTTTTGCAGCTTGTAAGCCGAGGGATCGATTCTTTTGATGTAGCCGCCGCGGGTTAAAGTGATGACGGTTTCTTCTTGGGGGACAAGGTCGGCTTCGGCAATCTCCTGGATCTGACCACTATTCAACCGGGTCTTTCTTTCATCGCCAAAGTTTTCCTTGATGGCCAGGATTTCTTTTTTAACCACGGCCTTAACTTTTTCCGGGCTTTTCAGAATCACCATTAATTCTTTAATTCTTTCTTGGATTGCCTTCAATTCATCTTCAATTTTCTTTCTTTCCAGTTTTGCCAAAGCCGCCAGTTTCGTTTCCAAAATCGCATTGGCTTGGATTTTCGTCAGTTTAAACCTCTTCATCAAGCCCTTTTCCGCGTCTTCTCGGCTGGCAGAGTTTTTAATCAAACGGATAACCGCATCAATATTAGCCAAACATTTGTGCAAGCCCTCTAAAATGT
Organism: uncultured Candidatus Saccharibacteria bacterium; assembly: GCA_964551525.1. Taxonomy (GTDB): domain Bacteria; phylum Patescibacteriota; class Minisyncoccia; order Minisyncoccales; family GWA2-46-15; genus GWA2-46-15. The sequence goes on along the minus strand of CAZKCH010000023.1, from coordinate 2,522 downwards.
GGGCTCGTTCTTTGGCGCGATCCAATTCGTATTCGGTCCGACGGACAATGACTTCCTGACGATGCTTTAAGAAATAACTCAGTATTTCCGCCAAAGACAAAACCTTGGGCTGGATGCCATCCACCAAAGCCAAAAGATTCAAGTGAAACGTTCTTTGTAATTCAGTGAATTTATAGAGAAAATTCAAAACCTTTTGAGGAAAAGCGTCGCGGGTCAAATCAATAACAATCCGCAAACCCTCTTTATCCGATTCGTCGCGGATATCCTTAATGCCTTCCACTTTTTTGTCCTGAACCAATTTTGCCAATTGCTCAATCAAAGACGATTTCTGGACCTGGAACGGAATTTCGGAAATGACGATTTGAGCTTTGCCGCCTTTTTCGTTTTCTATCACCTCGGCCTTGCCCCTGACCAGAATCGGGCCTTTGCCCTGCGAATAACCGGCAATAATTTCTTTAAGGTTGAAAATCTCGCCGCCCGTCGGGAAGTCCGGACCCTTGATGAATTGAAAAAGGTCTTCGGTGTCGGCTTTGGGATGATCAATTAAATGGATTAACGCATCGCAAACCTCTCTCAGATTATGAGTGGGGATATTGGTCGCCATGCCCACGGCAATGCCGATGGAGCCGTTAATCAAAAGCTGGGGAACGGGTGAGGGCAAAACGCTCGGCTCTTTTCTGGTGCCGTCATAATTATCAATAAAATTAACCGTATCTTTATCAATGTCCTGGAGCATTTCCTCGCCGATTTTAGACAGCTTCGCCTCGGTATATCTATAAGCCGCCGGCTCATCCCCGTCAATTGAACCCCAATTTCCTTGACCCCTTACTAAGGGATATCGTAAAGAAAAATCTTGAGCCATTCTCACCATGGCATCATAAACAGAAATATCGCCATGAGGATGATATCTTCCCAACACTACTCCGATAACATTGGCGGACTTCCTGGGCTTTGCCGCGTGAGTCAAGCCCTCTTCTTTCATGGCATACAAAATGCGGCGCTGCACCGGCTTTAAGCCGTCGCGGACGTCGGGCAAGGCGCGTGAAACAATCACTGACATGGCGTAATCAATATAGGACTCGGTCATTTCCTGAACGATTTCCCTTGGCTCAATTTTGCCAATATCAGAACCCGGCGCAATCGCCGTCTTTTCTGCAATTTTGCTTGCCCGCCGAAGTCCCGTAGAGTGGGACGAAGGCGGGATTTTTTTATTCTTCTTTTTCATCTAAATTTTTAAGCTGTTGTAAATCTTTTAATCCGCCGAGTTGTTCTTTAATCTCAGACAAATGCAAATCCCGATTCAAACGATTCTTATCAATATTCGCCAAGCGGACGCGGATCATATAAAACCAGAAAAGCAAGCAAATAATTCCGGTTAAGACCGCCAGGATCCAAAAAATTGTTTTTTTCTGGCTGAGCGGCTTTTCCTGTATTTTTTTAAGAAAGTCCGGCATGGCCTTACGCCTTAAGTAAAATAACTTTTGTTTCTTCCTCAATTAAATCCTTCTGCTTGACGGAAAGTTTAGGTAAGGGCTCGGGCATTTTCTGTCCCATGGCTTTGAAAAACTTCTCCGGCCCGTCTAATTTGATTTTTAATTTCGGCAGCTGGTAATGCATGGGGATAACGATTTTCGGCTCAATCTGGCTGACAATCTCTGCTGCCTCTTGGCTATTAATCGTATACTCGCCGCCCACCGGAATCAAAAGCACATCCACATTACCAATGTCTTCAATTTGCTCCGGAAAAAGCTCTTTCTGTCCCAAATCGCCCAAGTGGCAAATTCTGATATCTTCGCTGGCAATAGTGTAAATCGTAATCCTGCCCCGGTCTTTGCCAAAGTTCTTATCGTGAAAAGCAGGAATGCCCTGGATGTAAACGCCTTTGATTTCATATTCGCCCGCGCTTTTAATCACAAACGGGTTGCCTTTGATGGCTTGGATATTATTATGATCTTCGTGATCGTGAGTAATCAAAACAACATCCGCGGTCAAATCGGGAACCCTTAATCCGTATTTTTCCCCAAAAGGATCAATGACCAAAGAAACCGGGTTGTCTTTCCCCTGGGAAATGATGATTTGAAAACAAGATTGACCGTGCCAAATAATCTGCATGTTAAAATATAATACCATGCCATAATTTTTGATTCAATATAGCCACGCCATAAAAACTTGACTTTCATAAAAAGTCGTGGTATAGTTTGAACATCGTGAGTACACTCACAATCCCGCAAAAAGCGCGCTAGCGCTGGAGCGGGAAAAATATTCCAGAAAAGGAGAATAATAAAATGCAAAACCTAAAAAGGCAATTAGAAGAGGCTATCGAACGGGCCGCGGCGGCCACAAAGGCCCTGGCCGAGGCTGAAAACGAAGCCAGATTGGCCGGCGTATTGGCCAATGTGGCCAATATCGAGGCTGTAGTCGCCCAGGCCACAGTCGATCATCAGGCCGCCGACGAGGCCTGGCGGGCCGCCGGCGAAGAAATCGCCCGGGCGGAAAAAAGTCTTGAAAAAAAGACAGTTGCC
>CAZKCH010000022.1:0-6637 GCA_964551525.1 uncultured Candidatus Saccharibacteria bacterium | reverse complement strand
ACAGAAAACAATCCTCGGACCCTACACAGACCCGCGGCCATGCACTCCCGAAAGGATCACGGCCTGGCTGGTCATAATCAGCCAAAAAATTAAGGGCGTCAGCGAGAACGCCTGGACGATTTGTCGGGGCCTGATATCTATGATCGGGGCCCCGATCCCATAATAATAATTTTTTTCAAAAAAATCTGCGGCAAACAAAAAGGACGGCAACACGTGAGCCGTCCTTTTAATTCGCCTGCCCCGTACATACGCCATCGTGAGGCGAACCTGTAAGTTTCGCGAACGAAAAGTATGTATGGGGTTAATACTTTATTTCAAACTCATGGCCTTTGCCCCCGGAGAAAACGCATTCAATTTCGCGGCATTCGGTTTTCGCCGCATTGGTCACCATTTTCGCCACACCTTCAAAATAACCTTCCAGACAACGGCAATACAAAGGATGCAAATCCAAATCCTCAATCTGCAGAACAATGGTCCGACTCATTTCATCGTGCTTTTTCACGCTCACCTTGCCGATGCTCCAGTATTCGCGCCACATGGCCCCGACTTTTTCCAGGGTTTTGTAGATTGAATAAAAAAATCTGACATAAAGCCGGACGACAAAAGAAGTCCGCGAAGCAAATCGCCCCAAATTCCTCACGTCTTCATCGGTCCATTCAAGCGCTTGGGCCGCGGCCAAAATAGAAATCGCCCGCAAGCCGGCCGGATAAAATTCCAGATTTTTCACTTCGTTGTATTTTATCCTCTGCCCCAATGATTCCAGCTCGATTTCCACCATTTCCAAACCCTGCCGGCCGTGCTTGGCTAAAATAAAATCAGCGTCATTCTTAAAATGAATGCCTCGCGCCTGACCCGGCATTTCCATAAACTTTTCCGCCGCCTCCTTGGTAATCAACGGATTCTCCGCCATATCAATGTTTGAGATATTTTGCTAAAACTTTTGCTTTGTCTGTTTTCTCCCAAGTAAACTCCGGCTCGCTCCGGCCGAAATGGCCAAAGCAAGCGGTCTTTTGGTAAATCGGTTTGAGTAAATCAAGCTGGCGGATAATGCCGCCCGGGCTCAAATCAAAAACTTTGAGCACGATCTTTGCCAGTTTTTCATCGCTGATTTTGCCCGTGCCGAACGTTTCCACGCTCATTTCCGTTGGTTTTTTGCCGCCGATAACATAAGCCAAGCGCACCTGGCATTTTTTTGCCAAACCAGCACTAACAATATTTTTCGCCACATAGCGCGCCATGTAAGCGCCGGAACGATCAACCTTAGTCGGATCTTTGCCGGAAAAACTGCCGCCCCCGGCCGGCGCGCCTAAACCATAACCATCAACGACGATTTTTCTGCCCGTCATGCCCGTATCCGCCACTGGCCCGCCAATGACAAACCGGCCAGTATTATTAACAATGAATTTTGTTTTTTTATTTAAATACTGGCGGCAAACCGGCTTGATCACTTTCTCAATAATATCTTTTCTCAATTTAGCCGTAGAAACATCGGGATCGTGCTGAGCGGCAATCACCACATTGTCCAAATATTTCGGCTTATCGTTTTCGTAAACAAGGGTAATCTGCGATTTGCCGTCCGGCCGCAAATACGACAGAGTTTTATTTCTTCTCACTTCAGCTAACTTCATCACTAATTTATGCGCCAGCATGATGGGTAAAGGCATTAGTTCCGGCGTTTCATCGCAAGCATAGCCGATCATCATGCCCTGATCGCCCGCGCCCTGGTCTTTTGAACCGGCCTTTCTCACGCCTCGGGCAATATCCGGCGATTGCTGGCTGATCGTGTTTAAAACCGCCACGGTATGGCCGTCAAACCCGTATTCCGGCTTGTTATAACCAATATCTAAAACCGTGTCTCTGACGATTTTATTCGTATCCACCCAGGTTTTGGTCGTAATCTCCCCGCCGACAATGACATAGCCACGGCTCGTAAAAACCTCGCAAGCCACCCGGGCGTATTTGTCTTTGGCAATAATCGCGTCCAGAATCGCATCCGCAATTTGATCGGCGACCTTGTCAGGGTGCCCAGCCGCCACCGATTCGGTTGTAATTAAAGTTCTTTTCATACCTTTATTCTAAACCGGCTTGATAAAAAGTAAAGATGTTGCTGATTTTTAAACTCTTAATTGCCTGATAATTTCTTTCAGCGGATACTGCCGGCTTTTTGGGGAAAACAAAACCACCAAGGCGACGGCCAAAAAGCCGAAACTTTTGTAAGCGCCCCAAGCCGGCCACTCCCAAGCAAAAAAGTGAAAACAAATTAAAAGCATTAGAAAGACGCCGAAATTAACCCATTTGCCGAACAAAAGCAGGGCGCCGGCGAATAGAGCGATTGCTCCCAGCAAGGGAATAAAAATATTGGCGTTAGGCAAAAATATCTCGATGAGAAAATTGCGGTAAAAAACCAGGCCGGTGGCATTGATCGTGGCGATCATTTGTTTAACCAGGGAATTACCGAAAAGAAATAAAGACAAACTGCCGAACAAACCGCCCAGGCCGAGAAAAAGGCGGCAATACGCTTGCCACGGAATTGATTTTAAAAGCGCGATGATTGATTTAAAAGACATATTTTTTTGTTTTAGTTATTATATTTTAGTTATAACACATTTTTCTTAACGGATTTTCACTCTGGGCCTTTCTCTCAATGAGGCCATTTTCACTGCCTCAATCACCATTACCAGGGTAAAGGCCGCTCCTAATATCATCAGCCATTCGACAACGCCCAAGGGGACAATGTTGAAAAAACTCCGGGCCGCCGGCAGAGAAACAACGCCAATTTGCAGCGCCAAGCTGGAAATGATGGCAAAGAAAAACCAATGGTTAGACCAGAAGTTTTCATACTTCCAGAAAGGTCGGCGCAAACTCCGGCAAGCCACGGCAAAGATCGCCGAAGTGAAAGAAATCATCATAAACGCCATGGTCCTGCCAAGATCCAAATTCTGCCCCAAAATCCCGTAATACCAAAAGGCCGCCAGAGAAAATCCTCCCGAGAGCAAAGAAACGATAAAAACAAGGCCTAAATACGTCTTGTTTAAAAACGGTTCGTCAACTTTTTTCGGCCCTTCGGCCATAATCCCTTTTTCTTTTTTCTCAAAAGCAAGGACAATGTCCTCGGGCCCGTCGCACAAAAAATGAAGCCAAAGAATCTGAATAATGGTCAAAGGCATGGGCCAACGCCATAGGATTGAGCCGAGAATGAGAAAGACCTCGGCGAATGAATTGGAAAGCATGAAAAACACTGCTTTTTTGACGTTTTCAAAAACCACCCGGCCTTCCTCCACGGCAGCAATAATGGTTTTAAAATTGCTGTCCAGCAAAACCAAATCTGCGGTCTCCTTTGCCACCGCCGGGGCCTCGCCCACAACAATGCCGATATTGGATTTTTTCAAAGCGGGCGCGTCATTGACGCCGTCGCCGGTCATGGCCACCACTTCCCCCAGCTCCTGCAAAATCCTGACAATGCGCAGTTTTTGTTGAGGAGTAACGCGGGCGAATAAAAGGATGTCTTTGATTGAATCCTTTAATTCCTGGTCGCCCATTTTTTCCAAATCCTCGCCCTCTAAAACCTGTCCGGCGCTAACGGGCATCTCAAGAAAACTCATTATTTTCTCGGCCGTATAACGATGGTCGCCGGTAACCACTTTTACGCCAATACCCGCTTTCCGAGCCAACAGCAAGGCCCCCTTAACTTCTTGGCGGGGCGGATCCCATAAGCCGATCAGGCCCGCCCATTCGAGTCGGGGCATGTTTTTAGTATCAATTTTGTCCCAATCGCTCAGCGCCACTTTTTGAAAAGCCAAGCCCAAAATCTTATAACCTTGCTTGCCCCAGTCCTCTATCGTTTTTAAAATATTCTGCCGTTCTGTTTCTGCTAATGACGACATGGCCAAAATAATTTCCGGCGCCCCTTTGGCAAAAAGAAAATGTTCCTGGCTTGCTTCGTCGCTGAAAACATTGATTGTCGCCATAAATTTGTGGTCGCTGGAAAAAGGAATCTCCAAGACCCGCTGATGGTTTTCCGACATTTTCTCCGGCGAAAAACCCTCGCGCTTCTTCAAATAATCCCAGATCGCCACTTCCAAGGGATCAGCCAAGTTATTGCACAAAGCCATGGCCAAATATGATTTCAAATCATCTTTCAAGTCGGCTTTGGCAATTGTCATTTTCCCTTCGGTGAGAGTGCCGGTTTTATCAGTGCAAATCATGGTCACTGATCCCAATGTTTCCACGGCCAGCAATTTCCTCACCAAGGCCTTTCTTTTTAAAATCTTGCGCATCCCGATTGCTAAAATTAAAGTCACGGTCAAGGGCAGGGCTTCGGGAATAACCGCCACGGCAATGACCATGGCCACGCGCAAGGCCTGCCAGAAATCCTGACCGGTCAGCAACTCCAAAACCACGATTAAAACCGCGATGACTAAAATCAAATAAATCAAAAGATGGGAGAATTTTTCCAAACGCTGCTGCAAAACCGTCGCGGGCGGGACGGTTTCTTTGAGCGTCAGGGCAATCTGGCCGACTTTTGTTTTCAGGCCGATCTCTTCTACCATGACCACGGCCCGGCCGGAAATAACAATCGTTGCCATAAAGACCTGGTCTTTTTCTCTTTTTTCAATTGCTTCGCTTTCTCCGGTCAAAATCGCCTCGTCGGCGAAAAACGAAACCGCTTCCAAAATCCGGCTGTCTGCCGGCACTTTATCGCCGGCTTCCAAAAAAACAACGTCGCCGGGAACCAAGTCAGTGGCTTCAATTTCTATTTTTTCATTATCGCGCCAAACCTTGGCCATGGGTTTGATCATCTGCCTCAAAGCAAAAAGCGCTTTCTGCGCCTTGTGCTCTTGGAAAAATCCCATGATGGTATTCAAAACCACCACTGCCAAAATAATGACGACGTCGCGATATTCCCGGCGCCACAAAGAAATCAGACCGACAATAAAAATAATGCCCACCAAGGGATTGGCAATTTGAGAAAAGAGAATTTTTAAAGCCGGCCGCGGCTTTTCCGTAGGTAAAACATTCAAGCCAGATTGCGCTTGCCTCTCCTTTACCGCCGAAGAAGAAAGTCCGTTATATTTCATGTTTTACATTTCAGGCCTCATCACTCAGAAATCCCAACGCACTTTTCGCCGTCAAAACACTTGTTTTCCCCGCAATCGCAGATTTTTGTCTCTTTGCTATTGTCGGGCGAACAGCCGCAAGCACCAATCATGCATGAACTGGGAAAATCATCGGTTAATTTGCAACAAGGCGCGGAAACCATGGTGCCGCCGGAATTCCGGCATCCCTTTGAAACACGGGCTTTGTTTTGGATCTTGATTCGAATTTGATCTTGGGCTTGAATTTTTTCTTGAATCCTCAATTGGATTTTCTCCGCCAAGGCCGTGGCCTTTTCTATTTGGGCTTGGTATTTCACTAAGACCTTTTGCGCAATCTGCTCCTTGCCTTTTTCCAGCATTTTCTCATATTCTACCAACCGGACGTCAGCCAAATGAAGATACTGCTTCACTTTGTTATCGGCATTAAAAGTAAAAATGGTCTGGATTTTTTCTCTGATGGTTTTGAAAAAATAAAGCGGGTTATCAGGCGTCATGCCCGCCTCCTCGGCAAAAACGCTGGTCGCGCTCGCTAAAATTATTAACGACGTTAGAACTAAAATTGTTTTTTTCATCTTTATCTTTATTTAAAGTTTATCTATTTTCTTATTTTCGACTTTCTTTTTAAATAACGGGGACAGCAAAGATTAGTTGCTGTCTTACGGCAACGAAAAAATACGCGCCTGCTCCAAAGCTATTTCGCTTTCTGGCTGTCGTACGCCCGCCACGCCGCTGATACTTTCGGTTCCATTTTATCCAGCTCCGCCAACACCATATCCCTGATTTCAATTGTTGACACCTCTTCTCGGCTGGCTAAAGCTCCCGCGACATTATTCGCCACCCACTCTCTCACTTTTTCCTGGGCCGCCTGGTCTAAATCGGTTGACTGAGCCGCCTTGGCAATCGCATTCTTTATCTTATTGATATCAAAAGCGACTTTGGTGCCGTCTTTTTTAACAACGAAATTTGCCATAAAAAAATTTGGTTAAAAATTATACGACCTTTTATTCATTATACTCTTTACAAATTGTTTGCCCAGCGCTAAAACGAAACTGGCGGCAATTCAGCCGCCAAGGAGGAAGAAATGATCGGGTCTAATAATTACGATCCAGAAAGGGTAAAAAGGATTCGAGCAGGGCTCGAACTCCTTTTGGGGGTTATTCTTGTTTGCGGCGCATGCGTCGCAGTAACTCTCCTGCCCTTTTTGGACAAAATGAAATGACTACCCTACGGGGTAGTCATTTTCGTTTCAATCTTTAATCAACTCATTCAGTGGTTACGCCATCAAACCCGGCTTCATTGGCGATCGCTTCTTGTTTGGTGGCGCGGACAATCCCGTCTTTATGATGCGCCGGCGAATAAATCGTGTAGAGTTTCAGCGCTTCGCTGCCGGAAACATTGATGACATTATGCTCGGCGCCGGCCGGCACCACCACGGCATCGCCGTTAGCAACGTCATATTCAGTACCATCGATAATCACTTTTCCTTGGCCGGCTTCAAAGCGGAAAAATTGGTCGTTATCAAGATGCGTTTCCATACCAAT
>CAZKCH010000021.1:0-8219 GCA_964551525.1 uncultured Candidatus Saccharibacteria bacterium | reverse complement strand
ACAAAAAGGGGCAAGAAATAATTAAGGACGTGAAATTTGAAACCTTGGGTTGCGTGGCCGCCATTGCCACCAGTTCCGCCATTACCGAAATGGTCAAAGGCAAAACAATTGCTGAGGCCTTAAAAATAGATAAAAATAAAATAGTGAAAATGCTTGGCGGTCTGCCCATGACAAAATTACATTGTTCCGTTTTGGCAGTTGATGCTTTAGCCAAAGCAGTTTATGATTATTATGAAAGAACTAAAAAATCACCATCATTAAAATGAATTGGCTATTTTACACTCTACTTTCTTTAATCACTAGCGCCTTCATTGGTATTCTGCAAAAAGTTTTAATGAATAAAGAAGAAAGCAATCCCGTTTTCCGTTCTTTTGTTCTTCAAATTCTTGGCGCCCTTGTCTGCTTTATCTTTGCATTAATCAAGGATTTTACCATGCCTCCGATTTTGCAATATCCGCTCAATTTCGTTCTTATGGCAATACTTTATGCTCTTTGCACTCTTTTTTCTTTTAAGGCCTTGAAAACTATTGAGGCCTCGAAAATGGCCGTTATCTTTTGTTTTGGCAGCGTAGTGGCAATTTTCTCTTCGGCAATCTTTCTTAAAGAGACAATAACTTCAACAATAATCTGGGGAACAATACTAATCATCCTTTCTATTGTTATCGCCACTAAGCCCGGTGATTTTTCTCTAAAAAGTCCCGGGGTGCTTTATAGTCTAGCCGCGGCCGGATTGGGTGGTTTGGCGATCGTCAACGACGCTTATTTATTGAAATTTTCTGATGCGGTTTCTTATACTGCCCTTGGCTTTTTCTTGCCCGCCATCCCCTTACTCTTAATTTATCCTAAAATAATTGTTGATCTTAAAAAAATACCAAAATTAATAAGCCCTTTTGATTTTTTGCTCGCTTTAACTTGGGGCATCAGTGCCATTGCTTTTTATTTGGCCCTTGAAAAAGGAGGATTAGTGTCTCAAATCTCTCCTATTTCTCAAACAAAGATCATTCTTACCATCCTTTTTTCCGCCATCCTGCTTAAAGAAAAACAGAGATTAGCTGCCAAGTTGACAGCGGGTATTCTGGCGGCAATCGGCGTAATACTAATCAGTTAATTTTTATGGATTATTTAAAAACAATTTTATCCTCAAAAAAACAGTTGGCTGGCGATGTCTGGCAGTTTGTTTTTAATATGGAAGAACCAAAGGAACTAAACTTTCAGGCCGGCCAGTATCTGATGCTGGCTTTAGGCGAACAAAAACGTTCTTATTCACTGGCTTCACCTGAATCGCGCCGGAACAGCTTTGAATTAGTGATAAAACTAATTCCGGGCGGTTTGGCCTCAGAATATTTGCGAAAATTAGAAATCGGCAACTTTGCCTTTTTCCAGGGCCCAGTCGGCAATTTTGCCTTAAAAAATACGGCTAAGCCAAAGATTCTTTTGGCCACCGGGGTGGGCATTGCGCCGGTGAGAAGCCAAGTCGCTTCTTATCTGGAAAAACAAGGCCAAGCCGAGATTTTGATATTTTGGGGATTAAAAACCAAAGAAGATATTTATTTCCTTGACGAGTTTGAGGCGTTGTTGAAAAACCATCCGAACTTTAACTTCTGGTTTTGCTTGGATCAAGAAGAGAAATTTTTAGGCCTTGATCCGGATCATTTCCGCCGCGGCCGCGTTGACCAAGGGTTTGAAGAATATATTAAGGAAAAACGGCTGAAGCAGAACGATTTAGATGATTTTGAATATTATCTTTGCGGTGGCCGCGAGAACGTGGAATCAATCAAGCAATTTTTGGAAACCAAAAAAATCCCCTCAAGCCAAATCTTTTTCGATAAGTTCTAAGCTTGGAATTAGAGTTTAAGGTTTAGAGTTTAAAGTATGGTCTTTTGATGCTTCTGCCGCCAGACGGCGATGTTTTTATGATTGCCAGTCAATAAAACTTTGGGCGTTTTCCATTTGACGCCCTTGCGGGGACTAAAAACCTCGGGGCGAGTGTATTGCGGGTATTCGGTGAATCCCCTTCCACTTCGACCCTTAGCTGACGGGATTCTTTCCGGCAGCTGTTCCGAATGTCCTAAAACCCCGGGGATCAGGCGCGAGACCGCTTCCATTACTGCCATGGCCGCCACTTCCCCGCCCATCATCACATAATCCCCGATTGAGACCTGCTCATCAACCAAGTTTAGCCCTACTCTTTCATCCACGCCCTCGTACCGGCCGCAAATCATCACCACCCTTTTTAACTTAGAATACTTGTAAGCTATTTGTTGAGTAAATCTTTTGCCCCTTGGAGAAAAAAGGATAGTTTTTAGTTTTGGTAATTGTCCGCCTACAACGGATCCGCCTCTGGCGGAGTACTTGGTACTTGGTACTTTTAATGCCCGTAGGGCTCTATATATTGGTTTTACCCTCATTACCATTCCTCTTCCTCCGCCAAATGGCTTGTCATCCACGCTCTTGCGCGGGTCTTTAGCCCATTTTCTCAAATCAAAAACTCTGATTTTAATCAGGCCCTGCTTTTGCGCTCGTTTGATGATCGATTCGTTTATAAACGAATCAAACAAATGCGGGAAAATAGTAATGATGTCGAAAATCATCATAAAACTTAAAACATAAAACAAAAAAACGAAAACGACGCCTCTTTTAGAATAGCGTCGTTTCCGTCAGCTGTAAAGCTGATAGATTTCTATTATAGCTTCAGGTCTTCCAGGCCGGTGCCGGTGCCGACGCCTTCCTCAGCCATTCTTGGCTTCTGGACGCGGCCACCTTCTGGTTCCTCAATCTTGAGGTTGACCCGGGCGTGATTCTTCAGCCCGACGATCCTGACCAAGCTCCTGATGGCTCTCGCCGTGTTGCCGGCGCGGCCAATAATCTGGCCCATGTCTTCCGGGTTGAGTTTCAATGAGAGCAAAACCCCCATTTCATCAACTCTTCTTTCTACCTTGACGTCTTCCGGATGATCAACGAGCGCTTTTATCAGGTATTCCAAAAAATCCTGATCTGCAATAACTTTAGTCATTTTTCTGTCAATCATTAATGATTTGATATGAAAGTTTCGACCTTTCTTTCATTTCTGGCTTAATTGTAGTCAATGTTTTATTTGCTGTCAACAACCGCGGCCTCGGCCGGTTTTTCTGCTGGTGCCGTTACCGTTGCTTCCGGTGTTGCCGCCTTAATTTTCTTTTTTATCCTGACGACTCTCTTTTTGCCCTCAATAATTTTTGCCGAAACCAAAAGGTTGTAAAGCGTGTCTGACGGCTGGGCGCCGCTTTTGATCCAATATTTTATCCTTTCGGCATTAAATTTCTTTTCTTTCGTAATCGGGTTATACGAACCAACCTCTTCGGTAAAACGGCCGGATTTAGGCGGATTGGTTTTTTTGCAGACAACGATTTTGAAAATCGGCTGATTAATTTTTCCTATTCGGAATAATCTTATAGTTAACATATGTTTTATTGCCATTTTTTAATCTTTAAAGCGTTGGCGGCCGCCACGACTTCGGCCTCTTGTTTTGATGATCCACTGCCCTTGGCGATCAGCGTCTGGTCAAGATAAACACCGATCTCAAAGTTCTTGGCGTGATCCGGCCCGGATTCTTTTAAAACCTTATAGGACGGAGTGATGCCGGTTTTCTCCTGAGCCTTTTCCTGAAAATGGGACTTGGCGTCTTTGAAAAGCCCTTGCTTGATGATTTCCACTAATTTAGTGCAGATGTGCTTTTCAACAAAATCTTGGCATGGTTTGTATCCTTGGTCAAGGTATAAGGCGCCGATAAACGCTTCAAAGGCATTGGCTAAAATGAAGTTTCTTGCTTTGCCCGTATCCTTGGCCTCGCCCCGGGATAAAAGCAGAAAATTATTGAAATCAAGTTCTTTAGCCGTTTTAGCCAAGCTTTCGGAATTGACGAGCGAAGCCCGCCACGAAGTCAATTCGCCCTCTGGTTTTTTTGGATATTTGTCATAAAGAAATTCCGTCACCGCCAGTTCCAAAACCGCATCGCCTAAGAATTCGAGGCGTTCATTCTGGTCCAAATGGAATTTCGGATTTTCATTAAGGTAAGACCGGTGGCAAAACGCCTGAACTAACAGATCTTTATCTCTGAATTTTATTCCAATTCCTTTTTCAAGCTTTAAGAAGTCCTTCATCTTTTAGGCCTTTAATCACTTTATCAATAATTTCTTTTGTTTTTTTGTATTGTTTTAGAATGCCAATTTCATTTAAGGCAAACCACTTAGCGTCTTTGATGCCCGAGCTTTTTTCCGGATTTAATTCCGTGTCGCCCATCGCCTCTATTAAAAAATCAGTGGTTTTTCTTTTTATCTCGCCTTTTTTTGGCTCTTCGGCAATATATTCCCTTTCGCCTAACTCTTTGACTATTTTTAATTCTTTTAACCCCAATTCCTCCCCCGCTTCTCTTAAGGCAGTAGCTGTGATCGCTTCCTCGTCTTTTTTATGACCCTTGGGAAAAGTCCAATAACCGAAAGCATCAAGAACAAGGGCAATTTGGCAATCAGATCCTTGCCGGCGAAAAACCACTCCCCCGCCCAACAACTCTTCTTTTCTGTTTTGGTTGTCTTCTTCCTTGAATTTTCCCAGTTTGATCATTTCGTTATAAACCGTGCCGAGCACGCCATTGACGAACCGGCCTGAGCTTTCGCCGCCGAATGATTTTGCCAATTCAATCGCTTCGTTAATCGCTACTTTGGGCGGCACCTCTTCTTTAGGCGCATATAAAAGCTCAAAAAGGCCAAGCCGCAGGACGTTTCGGTCTAAGGGCGTAATCTGTTCGATGGGCCATTCCGGTGCTGACTGACTGATAATTTTGTCTATTTCCTCAATGTGCTCCACGATGCCGGAAACCAGTTGCTTGACAAAGTCCTCGTTTTCCAGGCCCGGGCCGAATTCCTTAAAATTCCTTTTGCTTATCTCCTCTACTATTTTGGCCGGACGGCCGTAAAAATCCCATTCAAATAATGATTGAAGGGCAATGGAACGAGCGAGATGTCGGGAAGCCATTTTATTAGGGTCTAGCTTCTAGGGTCTAGCTTCTAGTCATTTACTACTAGACGCTAGTCCCTAGACGCTGATCAACTAAGTTTTATTTTGAAGATTCTTGTGCTTTTTTCTCCTTCTTTTTCGCTTTCGCCATCACGTCAATTATTTCCTTGCCTTTGTAATAACCGCAACTCTTGCAAATAACATGAGGCAAACATGGTTTTTTGCAATGTGAACAAGCCGTGGTTGCCATTGGCTTTAAAACGATCTGCGATCTTCTTTGATTTCTTCTTGATTTTGTATGCCGTTGTTTTGGTACGCCACCCATGTGAGTATATTAGTATTTAGTATTTAGTATTTTGTATTTAGTATATGTCCATAATATAGCAGGTTTCTATTTAGTTTTCAAGGATTTATTATAATACAATACGCCCAAGACAATTACACGTGTCTCGGGCGCTCATTTTAGGTTGGCTCTCTCCAGAGCGACTGGGAACCGTAGAGAGAGCTCCGCCTTTAAACAGATTCCCTATCAACCGGTGTAAGGGAATCCCCCCTTAAGCCCTTTCGGGGAATTGCCACATTTTCTGTGTCGCCACCGCGTAATCCGTTTCGCGGCCCAAGGGACAAAAACGAACACTGTGAGTCTCCAGCCTCACCCAGTCTGTTCTTGGAAAGGTTACTCCGTGGCGTTTTCATCAAACCCATTATAACTTTTTTAGAAAAATAGTCAATTTTTTAAAGATGATATTGGACGGAATGTTTTTCGATGAATAGGACACGAGCCGTGTTTTTTGAGCATTTTTAAATGAAGTTTCGTACCATAGCCCTTATGTCGGTCAAAATGATATTGGGGATATTTTTTGTGGCATTTCAGCATCAAACGATCGCGCGTCACTTTCGCCAAAATCGAGGCGGCGGCGCAGGAAAAAACCTTTTGATCGCCCTTGATGATCAGTTTGTGATTTATATTTTTTAATTTGGGATTAGCCAATTGGTTGCCGTCAATAATCAAAAATGTCTTTTTTTCGTCCTTAGTCAAAAACCCACGATCGTGGCATTTTGACGAAGGTCGTTTTTTCAGTTTTTTAAGCATTTGAGCCAAAGCCTTTTCCATGGCTAACTCGGCCGCATTCTTGATATTGATTTTATCGATCACTTTTTCGCTGACGATGCCGATCCCCCATTCAATGTTTTTATCTTTGGTTATCAACTGATGCAGAACTTCTCTTTGTTGCGTCGAAAGTTGTTTAGAATCTTTTACGCCCGCAAACTTTTTAATTTGAAATTTTGATTTTTCATTTTTATTTTTTACTTTTAAATTTATACTGATGGCAGCGGCGACTACTGGGCCAGCGAGCGGCCCGCGGCCGGCTTCGTCCAAACCGACCACGATTTTGAAACCGTGTTGCCAAAGTTTTTTCTCCTCTTTCAAATTAGGATATTTCATCTTTTAATCATATCATAAAGAATTAATGAATTTGACTTTTCCAACAGCGAAAAGGTAAAATAGAATAATTTCCATGCCAAAATTTACCCATCTTCATGTCCATACGCAGTATTCTTTGCTCGACGGATTGCCGAAAATCCCTGCGCTCTTGGATCGGGCCAAAGAATTAGGCATGGACTCCTTGGCCATTACCGATCACGGGGTAATGTATGGCGCGGTTGAGTTCTATAAAGAAGCGGTTAAAAGGAATATTAAGCCCATTATCGGCTGCGAGGTTTATGTCGCCAATAACCGGATGACGGATAAGCGGCCCAATGTTGATGATAAAAGATATCATTTGATTCTCTTGGCCAAGAATGAAACCGGTTATAAAAACCTGGTAAAATTAGTGACCAAAGCCCATCTTGAGGGCTTTTATTATAAGCCGAGAGTGGACAAAGAATTGCTCATTGAGCTTCACGAGGGTTTGATTGCTCTTTCCGCCTGCTTACAGGGTGAAGTACCGCGCTTAGCGGTTTTAAAAAGAAATAAAGAAGCGGAAGAAACGGCCTTAAAATACCAAGAAATTTTCGGCCAAGGTAATTTTTATCTTGAACTCCAGCATCACAAAAATATTAAGGAACAAAAGATTGCCAATGACGCCCTTATTGAAATTTCAAAAAAAACAGGCATTCCTTTAGTCGCCACCCAAGACCTTCATTACCTCCGGCCCGAAGACGCTGATGCCCAGGACATTCTGATGCTCATTAATACCGGCGCTGATGCCAATGATCCAGAACGGCTGAGCATGAAACAGGACGATTTTTCCATGACCTTACCGGAAAAAATGGCAGAGTATTTTAAAGACGTTCCCGAAGCAATTGAAAATACGCAGAAAATTGCTGATCTTTGCGATTTTAAGTTGGAACTGGGCAAAACCAAATTGCCGGCCTTTGCCGTTCCTGAAGGAAAAACCACAGACCAATATCTGAAGGACTTAGTTTTTGAAAGAATAAACAATCGCTATCCCACGCCAAGCCAAGAGGTTTTAGACCGGGTCGAATACGAGCTCGCCATTATCCAAAAGACCGGTTTTGCTTCTTATTTTTTGATCGTTCAGGATTTTGTCAATTGGGCAAAGTCGGAAAGAATTATCGTCGGCCCGGGCCGCGGCTCGGCCGCCGGCTCCATTGTTTCTTATATCTTAGGCGTCACCAGCGTCGATCCCCTCAAATACAATCTTTTGTTTGAGCGGTTTTTAAATCCGGAAAGGATTTCTTTTCCGGATATCGATTTGGATTTTACTGACCGGCGCCGCGACGAAGTGATTAATTATGTCGCCAATAAATACGGCCGGGACAAAGTCGCTCAGATCATCACTTTCGGCACCATGGCCGCCCGGGCCGTCATCAGGGACGTGGGCCGGGCCTTAAATTACAATTATCCTTATTGCGACCAATTGGCGAAAACCATTCCTTTCGGCCTGACGCTTGATGAAACCTTAAAAGGAGTGAAAGAATTCCGCGATCTTTATGACCAAGACCTGAAAGCGAAAAAACTGATTGATCTGGCGAAAAAACTTGAAGGCGTGGCCCGCCACGCTTCTACCCATGCCTGCGGCGTGGTAATTAGCGCTGAACCGCTGGAAAACATTGCTCCGCTCCAGCATCCGACCCAGGATGACGCCAATATCGTCACTCAATACGAAATGCATTCGGTTGAGGACTTGGGGCTTTTGAAAATGGACTTTCTCGGTTTAAAAAACCTCACCGTGATTGAGGATACTTTGGCCAGAATTTTT
>CAZKCH010000020.1:0-8644 GCA_964551525.1 uncultured Candidatus Saccharibacteria bacterium | reverse complement strand
TTTTTCCGGAAAAACGCTGACATAAACCTTGGCTTGGCTTAATTCCGGCGAAGTATCCACTCTCGTTATCGTCACCAGAACCCCTTGAGGAAACTCAAACTCGCGCAGAATAATCTGTCCCAACTCCACTTTTATAACTTCGTTTAACCTCTCAATTCTTCTCGTCATAGTTCCGCTTTTGTCTTGATTTCCTCAAAAACCTCCAAAAGATCGCTTTCCTCGATCTTGGCATCGCCTTCAAATAGAATACCGCACTCCCGGCCCTTGTTAACGCCCTCAACGTCTTTTTTGTTTTCCTGTAAAGAAATAATCTTGCCCTTGCCCATCACTTCCTCGCCGCGCCTTATCTCCGCCCGGGCGCTTTTTTTGATTTCGCCGTCAACAACCTTGCCGCCGATAATCTGCCTGTTCTTGTCGGTCCGGAAAATCGCTAAGACCTTCAGCCGGCCCACGAATTTCTTTTCTATATCCGGCGCCAATTGTTTTTCCATCAATTGCCTCACGCCTTGAGCCAAATCGTAAATAATATCAAAAATAAGAACCTTGGCCGATGATCTCTCTTTTATAATCGCCGCGGTTTGGCCGATCTTTGCCCGAAAACCAATGATGGCCGCCTTGCTCGCTTCGGCTAATTTAATATCATTATCAGTGATCTCACCAACCGCCTTGTCTAAAATCCGCAACACCACTTTTTCTTGAGGGATGCTTTTCAAAACCTCGCCAATCGCTTCCAACGACCCGGAAACATCGGCTTTTAGAATCAAATTTAAAACTTTTTTTCCTTCTTCGGCAAAAAATACCGAACCCTCGGCTGATTTTCTTTCCTTTTTCTGCAAATACGCCTGGGCTTCTTCCGTAGTCGGGAAAACCTTGATTTTATCGCCCACCATGGGCGCGTTTTCAAATCCTAAGGCAATAACCGGCATTGAGGGCAACGCCTCTTCGACTACCTGATGTTTAAAATTTTCCAGACCCTTGATTTTACCAATCACGGTTGAGGTGGCGATAATATCGCCGACTTTCAATCTGCCATCACGCAAGAGTAGAGTGGCCACCGGACCGCGCAAACTATCCAAATTTGCTTCAATAACCACGCCCTCGGCCGATTTTGATAAATCGCCTTGGAAATTCTCCATCTCAGCCATTAATAAAACCATTTCCAGGAGTTGATCAAGGCCATTGCCGGTTTTAGCGGAAACTTCAATTGCCGGAATTTTGCCGCCATACGACTCCACTAAAATACCTTCTTTTGTCAGTTGCTCTTTAATCTTTTCCGGCCGAGCCAAGGGCACGTCGATTTTATTGATCGCCACAATCAAACCAATACCGGCTTTTTTGATATGGGAAATCGCTTCTCGTGTCTGGGGCTGAACCCCGGCCACGGCATCAACCACCAAAATCGCAATGTCTGCCACTTTTGCCCCTCGCGATCTCATGGTTGAAAATGCTTCATGGCCAGGCGTATCAATAAAGGTGATTTTCTTGCCGTTAAATTCGAGTTCGTAAGCGCCGACGTGCTGAGTAATGCCGCCCGACTCTTTATCAGCTACGTGAGCTTTGCGCACCGCGTCCAAGATTGATGTTTTGCCCGAATCAACATGGCCCAAAACAACCACAATCGGCGGCCGCGGCACATTTAAAGTATTTTCTTTGGGATTTTGGATTTTAATCATTGATTTGACATTTGGGTTTTGGCATTGGGATTTATGGCTTTATTCAAAGCCATCTTCTCTTCCTCCGACAGCGCTAAAGCCGAGCTGCCTTTTTCGATCGCCTTAGCATAAACTCGGTTGCCTTCGCGGGAAAAAAGCGAAGTGACGACAAAACCATTATCATTTTCATCAAGCAAGACCAAAGAAAAACTTTGGTCAGAACCAACTTCGGAAAAAGGATTATACCTGACAAAACCGATTTTTTGGAAATGCGCCTGGCTGTCAATTTTCAGTTTTTCCAGCCCCGATTTCAAACCGCTAATATCACTTTCTAATCTTTTTAAATCTTTAATAACTTCCTTCAGGTCTTGCGGCTCTTTTTTTGTTTTTTTGAAAAGATTAAACATATTAAAAGAAAAAACGGCTGATATAGGCCATTTTAAAGCATTTTCCGCGTCTTGACCAGTGTCTCGTTTGAGGTGTCTCGGTCGGCCAGTTAGCCAAATTCCTTCAAAATTTCTAAGATGTATTTCTTTAGTTCCGGGATATCTTTTTTGATAATTTCGTAAGTCAATTTTAGATCAACGCCGAAATATTCATGGATAAGAATGTCTCGTGTTCCGGCAATTCTCCGCCAATCCATCTTTGAATACTTCTTTTTAAACCCCGGTGGCAGATTCTTGACCGCCTCGCCAATAATCCCAATCCTCCTAATAACGGCGTCCTGAATCATTTCCGATTCCAAAAACTTTTCCCGGGATATTCCCTTAGTAAAATTTTCGATTCTGCTTATGCTTTCTAGAATATGAAGAAGGAAGATTTTTACGCTTTTTGCCATTTTGAATCAATTTTTATAATATCACTTTCTGCTCTTCCAAAATAATATCTCTCAAAAGAGGATGCAAAGAATCATAAGTCAAAATGTCCACTTTCTTGTTCAACTTTTCTTCTAATTCAATTTTTAGTCCAGACAAATCAAACAGGCTTTTGTCGTCCTTTTTAAACTTTATTACAATATCAACATCGCTGTTTTTTTTGTCTTCTTCTCTAGCGACTGAACCGAAAACCGCCGCCTTTTTCACGCCGTTCCGCCTTAAAATCGGGTTAATTTTTCTCTTTATATTCCCAATGCTCATGTTGATTATTTATAGCACATTTCAACTCATTTTACCATTGAAAAAAATAGCGTATTTTAAGGGGTTTTTCGGCTCTTGACCAGTGTCTCGTTTGAGGCATCCCCTCCTACGCCAATGCTTCGGCGGGCAAGTCGGTCACTCGATAAAAAATGCTGACTGCGGCGAGGGTGAGATTCGAACCACTCGGGTCGCCCGTCTCTTATAGGATATCGGGTCGCGACTCTTTCATATTATCATTTTCAAGATATAATTCCAAAGCTCTATTTTTGACTTTGCCCGCATTGCCGTGGCCCAAAAGACCGAGGTAAGAAGCTAAAGTTTCTGCTGTACGATTAACCCCCATCCTTTTCAGCATTCTCCTTTTTGTGCCGTTTCTTAAAATCCTGTGGTCGGGAAAATTAACCCAACCGAGAAAATCAACTCCCGAAGAAAGAGTTTTAATGGATACTTTTTGAGGGTGTAGAGTAAGTTTCAGTTCGCTCCGGAGAAAATTGTCGATGGCTGGAATTTGCGCCTCCAGCCAATTTCTATCGTTAGACAGCAAGACAAAATCGTCGGCATATCTGATGTAGTGTTTCGCTTTCAGTTTGTGTTTTACGAACTGGTCAAATTTGCTCATATAGATATTAACGAAAAGCTGGGAGGTCAAATTGCCGAGAGGCAGTCCTGTTTTCTGACCGCAACCCGGAAAACTGTTTATCACCGTTTTCAGAAGCCGTAAAACGTCCTCATCGGGTATGTATTGTCGCAGAATATTCGTTAAGATATCGTGGTCAATGCTGGCAAAGAATTTTTTAATGTCGCATTTTAATACCCAACAGGTCTTGGTATTGTTTTTGCTGGCCTTGAAAGCGGCCGAACGAAATCCGTTCAGCGCCTTGTGGGTTCCTTTGCTAATGCGGCAAGAAAAGGAGTCGGTGATAAAGGTTTTATCGAAAAACGGGTAAAGCTTACGGTAAATGGCGTGATGGACCAGCCTGTCCCGCACGCTCGCCTTGTGGATATTCCTGGGTTTTGGGTCGGAGATGTTAAACGCTTGATAGCCGCCGTGTTTGTAGGTATGATAAACGAAATCTTGGTGAAGAGATATTATATTGTCCATTAAACGAAAGGAAAATTCTTGAACGTCTTTTTTCTTCTTTTTCCCTTTCAAAAACTCCTTCCAGGCCTCAAGCAAATTATCCAAACTGATAATATCTTCAAATTTATGACCCAATTGAATTTTCATAAAAATTTTACAAGTAATACCCCCCCCAACGCTTTTGCCAATTTTACAAAAGGCGAAAAGCGCTTATTTGCTTTGGTATCAATATTATCCAATTATACCAAAAACGCACCGACATTCTCTTGGGCAAAAAATCGACAATTTCTTCGTTGATACCATAGATGCGATATCTACCGCCGCTTTCCTTCCCAGAGGAGAAAAGCTGCCTTACGTACGTTTGGCAATAAGAAAAATAGACACTCTTAAAATATTTTTGATGATACTTTGGGAAACAAAATCCCTAGATAATAAAAAATACATAAATTTATCTTTAAAAATAGACGAAATAGGAAAGATGCTTGGCGGATGGCAAGGCCAGCTTCTGAAACAAAACTCCCCTATTAGGAAAGGAGAGAAATAAAGAGAATTGCGAGGACCGCAGAAGGGCTGTTGACATTCCAGTCGTTCTCAAGCCAGTTGTAGTTCCAGTTCCACCGACCATCGTTCCAGTACAGATAGAGAACGTAACGGTTGCCATTCGGGTTGCGAAGAAATGTATAAAATACCGTCTATACCACCGCCCCTTGAAGTCAAATGACGATCTCCGGGCTGAATCGCATTCGGCATCGAAAATACCCTAGCATTCTATACCAAGTATCTTTATTTTTTGGAGTCCTTCATGCGCCACCCCGTCTCAAGCCGTAGCCGGAGACATTCCGGGCCCATGAATACTAGGTTCGGCAGCGGAAAGCCGTAGCCGTCCGCATATTCGCCTACTGCCGCTTTTATTTTATCATAAAATTAAAAATCCCCGAAAAGCACGATGCGTTTTCGGGGATTTACGAACGAAGTTCAAAGGACAAAATTTAGATACTTGCGAGGACCGCAGAAGGGCTGTCGACACCCCAGCCGCTCCCAAGCCAGAAGTAGTGCCAGAACCACCGACCATCGTGCCAGTACAGATAGAGAACGCAACGGTAGCCATCCGGGCGGCGAAGAACAGTGCCGTCAAAGAAGATAAAGGTCGTGTTGCCGTTGGTTTTTTCTTTCCACGATTCGGGAATCAGCGTCTGGTTTTCCCAGAGCGTTTGAAAAACCTTGGCATCTAAACGGATGTGGCCCGCCTTCTTCAACCGCTTGAGTTTTTCCTCTCCTTTAATCCGGCTCTCTCCTTTCTCGAGCATATGCTTGAGCCGGACATTGGCGAGGTCTATTTGGGCCAAGACGAGCGAACGCTCATCTTGCTCGTCGATGGTCCAATCTTGACCCAGGAATTTTACCGGGCCAAAGGGCTGGGCGCGGTCGATAGTGATAATTCTCGGCTCGCCGACAATTACCCTGCCTCCGTTATTATCGCCCGAGAGAAACCTTTTCATTCCATCTTCGCCCCCTAACTTGTTGATAACCGCCTCTATCTGTCCCATGGTAACATTGCCGTACTTCATTTGACCTTCTCCTTTCTCGACTTCTTGCCGAGATATTTGTCTCTTCCCGAGACTATGGGGCCACAACTTCAGTAGTCATAGCCAAAAAATACTGAAAAAATCGGTAGCTTTTGGCTATGGCTACCCACAAGTAAATAATAAAAAGAGCTGATTTTGTATCTTACCGTATAGCACATCAATTAATTTCTGTCAATGTCGGTGATTTATTTTATCGAATCACTCGGGTCACAGCTCACTCGCGGTCAATCGGGTCATGCCGATAAAAAATTGTCTTGGCGGCGAGGGTGAGATTCCCCGCTTCGCTTGCGGAGCCTTTCATCCCTCGCCATGCTCGGGATTCAAAAGCTCTTCGAATCTCACCCATGTTGTCAAAATTCAATGCCAATGGCATGAATTTTGCCAATACGGCGAGGGTGAGATTCGAACTCACGATACCCTTGCGGATATAATGGTTTTCGAAACCATCCCGTTCAACCAAGCTCCGGCACCTCGCCTTCAAACCAGATGGACCCGGCGGGACTCGAACCCGCGATCTTTAGTATGCCATACTAACGCTTTTCCTCTAAGCTACAGGCCCTCGAAAATTAAATTTATAATTTGTTTCAGCTCTGTTAAAATATCCGCCGAAAAATAATCTATCCTACACACGCCCTTATAATCAAGATATTTTGACGGTTTTCCAATCGTTCGGGGGTCAATTCTCGTCTCATAAAATTGTTTCGATGGAATTTTTGTTGTTCTTGACCAAAACCTCTCTAACTTCCTCGTGTCTTGATCTGCTCGACATTGTACCGTACATCGAAATTTCTTTTCATCTAAAACGTAGCATTGTCGTAATAGTTTTAAATATAAAATAATGGTTTGGGGATCAGAGTTGCCAAGCATCAATGTCCCCTTTGATTTTTTTGACCCTTCTCCTAAAAAGAGCATCGCCAAAGCGATCTTGGCGATATCTTTATTCTTTAATTTAGCCGGCAAATGACTCACTCTATCGAAATCATAACAGATTTTTGGCATTTTACAATGCTTATGATAAGTTTAATTTATGAAGGAAATCGAGGTAAAATTCAAAGTCGCGGATTTCGAACCGTTTAGAAAAGCCCTGAAAAAACGGAGGGCCAAATTTCTGGGCCGAGCTTTTGAAAAAACTATTAAGTTTGACACTCCGAATGGCTTTCTCCGCCGACACGATCTCTGGATCAGAACAAGATCCGGTTTTAAGAACGTCTTAACTCTAAAAGAAAAAGTTGGTCGGGAAAACAAGAGATTTAAACAAAGGGAAGAAACAGAGATAGAAATTTCTGATATCGAAAAAATGGGGCAGATTCTAAAACGTCTGGGTTTTTCCAAAACACTAATAATGGAGAAATACCGCGAAAAATGGCGGTTAGAAAACGTTGAAATCGTTTTAGATAGATTGCCCTTTGGTAATTTTATGGAGATCGAAGGCAGTCCTAATTCAATCAAAAGAACCGAGAGAATTTTAAGATTAAACCAAGAAGAGAGAATAATCGCTACTTATTGGCATTTGTGGGACGGGATCCGAAAGAAAAAAGGAATCAAAAACGAAAACATCGTTTTTAAATAAGGATTTTTTCTCTTAAATGAGTGTCCCCGGGAGGAGTCGAACCCCCAACCTTTCCCTTAGGACGGGACCGCTCTTCCAGTTGAGCTACGGGGACAAAATAGTGATTTCAAAGTCAATTTATCATAATTGCCAATTAGCAACAAGAAGATTTTTTTGCTACAATTAATTCATGCCTACGGATTCACAAGTCATCAGAGCGATCAGAAAGGCCTTGCCGGCCGTGGTTTCTATTGTCGGCAACCAAGAACTGCCGAAAGAAAAAAAAGAAACCTCGCAATTCTGGGGTCTTTTTGAAGACAAAAAAACTCCGTTTGACACCTCTTTTCGTTTGAAAAGAGATGGCAAAAAAATCAGTTCTGGTTCCGGCTTTGTTATTTCTTCCAACGGCATCATCGCCTCAAACAGCCACTTAGTCTCACCCTTAGTCAAAGAATACCGCATTATCACCAATACCGGCGAAGAATTCCCGGCCAGAATCATTGCCACTGATTTTTTAAGCGATTTAGTGCTTTTGAAAGTAGAAGCAAAAAACCTGCCCATTGTTGAATTAGGGGACTCCTCGCGATTAGAATTGGGCCAAACCGCCATTGCTATTGGCACGGCTTTGGGCGAATTCCAAAATTCGGTCTCCGTCGGCGTTGTTTCCGGTTTAAGCCGGTTTATTTCCGCTAAAAGCATGATTTCCGGCAAAGTTTCAAAACTGCGAGGTCTGATCCAGACCGATGCCGCCATTAATCCCGGCAGTTCGGGCGGGCCGCTCATTGATCTTAAGGGCAAGGCCATTGGCGTTAACACCGCTTTGGTTTTCGGCGCTGAAAATATCGGTTTTGCTATTCCCATCAATCACTTAAAAAGTGATTTAGAAGAAATTAAAAAACACGGCAAAATCCGAAAACCATATTTGGGAGTCAGATATCTTCTTATTAATAATATGATCCAGAAAAATAATAATTTACCGGTTAATTACGGCGCCTTGGTTATTTCCGAGGAAATGCCCGGAGATGATGCCGTTATCCCCAACAGCCCGGCCGCCAAGGCCGGCCTGCAGGAATTCGATATCATTTTGGAATGCCAAGGCATAAAAATAACAACGGAAAACCCCTTGGAAGATATCTTAAAAAGACACGAAATCAATAAAGAAATCGAATTGAAGATTCGGCGCGAAGGCAAAGAAATATTGCTTAAAACAATTCTCGAAGAAAGAAATTAAACGAGGATGAACAATAAGAAAAACGGCCGATGAAGCCGTTTTTCCTATTGACTCTTAAATGGGTAGTCGACCGGATTTGAACCGGCAGTCTCCTCGGCCACAGCGAGGCGCTTTAACCAGTTAAGCTACGACCACCATTGCTAAATCGTTCTTCTGTTGTGCGCTAAATAATGGCAATTCCTACAAAGCCATTCTAGATTATTGATCTTATTATTTTTCCTATCCCCATCAATATGATGAGTAAGTAACACCCGAAGATCTTTTATGCCACAAAGGCGACAAATCACCTTAATCTTACTACGAAACATAATTTCTCGATAAGAACCCTGTCCATTTTTCCAACTTGGATGGTTTTTCCCATAGAAAATATGACTATTTTTCCAAACCAACACCAAACACACCCAACACA
>CAZKCH010000019.1:0-10011 GCA_964551525.1 uncultured Candidatus Saccharibacteria bacterium | reverse complement strand
GGCCGGCTTCAAAGCGGAAAAATTGGTCGTTATCAAGATGCGTTTCCATACCAATCTCCTCATTCGGCTTCAAGGCCATTAAAACCAGCTGACTGTGAGGCCCGGTGTAAAGCACCTGGCGGAAATTATCATTTTCCAAAGTCAGCTTCTCAATATTGCTTTTAAATCCTTTTTTCATATGATCGGTTTTCTAAAACTTAAATTGGTCGGCGAACTTGCCGATTAAAGGCATGGGCTCCTTCTTGCTGTTAATGGCGTTAACAATGCCCATAATCATCAGGATAAACAAGCCGAAATTCAAAATCCGGCTCAAAAACCAGCCGAAAAACGGGAGAAAACTGAAGGCGGAAGCGATAAGACAGCTAATTAAAAGCAATAAGCCCTGTTTGACGTGATATTTGACGAACGGATCGTTTTTCATTTCCGTCAAAAGCGGAACGAAAAACAGAATGTAGGCAATCACCGCCATGCCGATATTCTTTTCTTTCTTTGTTTCTGCGGGCGGAGTTTGCGTTGTTTTGGTATTTTCTTCCATAGTAAAAAATTGGTTAGAGATTAACGACCTTTGTTTCTTTATCTTACCTTGCCCAATCGCGCGTGTCCAGAAAACAAAAAATGAACCCGCAGAGACCCGTTCTCTGTAAGCGCTAATTAATTTGGCAAAGACAGCCAATCGAGCGCTTCTTTTTAACTTGTGCTTAGCTTAGCTAAGCACAACCTCAGCTAAGCACAACCTCAAAAGGGATTAATTTTGGTGAAATCGGGCAATAAAGAAGCGTGGCTTTCCAGATCCTGGACCCAGCCGTTCTCAAAACCCAGGGCCACGAGTCGATCAAAAACCTGATCTAATTCTTTTTGGGCAATCGTCCGGTTGAGCTCGGGGAATTCTTTGGCCCGGTTCAGCGGCTCATACTGGGCCATGAGATGGATATAAATATTCTTATCGATCTCTCCCAGAAGCGCCAAAACCATAAGGCTGTTTCTAATATTATTAGGCAAAATCAAATGTCTGACAATAACGCCTTTTCGGGCAACACCCTTCTCTGACACTTGCAAATGACCGGCCTGATCCAGCATTTCTTTGATTGCCGCTTTTGCTTTTTCCACGTAGCCGTCAATGCCGGAGTATTTCTTTGCCAACTGGTCATCCCCGTATTTGAAGTCAGGCAGATAAATATCAACCACTCCTTTTAAGCCGCGGATCATTTCTACGTTTTCATAAGCATTGGAATTCCAGACAATGGGAATAACCAGGCCTCGCGCCTTTGCCATGATCACGGCCTTTTTAATCCTTTCCGCCCAGATGGTCGGCGTCACCAAATCAATATTCAAAGCACCTTGTTTTTGCAGATCCAGCATCATTTCCGCCAATTCTTCCAGAGTATAATCCTTACCGATGTTTTGCTGGGAAATTTGAAAGTTCTGGCAATAAACACAACGTAAATTACAGCCGGTGAAGAAAATCGCGCCCGCGCCCTCGCCGGCTTGGCCCACCAAAGGCGGCTCTTCGCCAAAGTGCTTGCCATACCAGGCAATTCTGACAAAATCAACAGAATCCATATATTTTAAGTATATCACAAAAAACGTAAACAGGGCTTTACTTTTTCGAGGAAGAGTGTATGATAGCAAGGTAAGATTTCTCCGTCAGTTTTCTCTTTCCTTATACGAATTTGTGTAAGTCAGCGGCCCCTCGGCCGTCGAAAGCAGAAACAAAGCGAGAATAAGTCGACTTACGCAGTAATAATTCGTGTAATAAAACAATATGGCTAAAAAACTATATGTCGGCGGTTTGCCTTACAGCGCCACTGACGATACTTTGAAAGAAATGTTTGCCCAAGCAGGAACGGTGGCTTCAGCAATGATTATCATGGACAGGATGTCCGGCCGCTCCAAGGGCTTTGGCTTCGTGGAAATGTCCACCGAAGAGGAAGCCGCTAAGGGCATCGAATTGATGAACGGCAAAGAAGTCGAAGGACGCACTTTGACCGTAGCCGAAGCTCGTCCGATGGAAGAGCGCCCGCGCCGGGATTTTGACCGCGGCGGCGACAGAGGATCGGGATTTGGCAGACGTCAAAACAATTGGTAAAACGATTGTCTTAGACAACCAAAAAACAGGGTTCAGCCCTGTTTTTGGTTTATTTCTTGCGTCGCGTCCGATTCTTTTTAGAACGATGTTTCATTTTAAACACCCGATGCAATCTTGACTGCCGACTGTGATTTTTGTTTTTGCGATTTTTCATAGGCAATGTTTTTTAATATCCGCTTTCTCCAAAGTCGTCAAAGAAGTAAGCCACATAATATACGGCCTTCTCAATTTTTCAATCGACCAGTCGTCGTCCTTAAAAAGCGAGGCCTTGTCAACTTTAAAACGGGACAGCAAATAAGTTGTCGCTTGCAAATTCTCCGGCGACAGCCGGTTGTGTTCTGATAGAAAGGTTTGTTTTGTAGTCATCTGTAAATCTTAGTTCTCGCCTCTATCCTCATCATACGCTCAATCTTTGTAAAAAACAAGGGCCTGATCACCCGTTCATCCAAGTGACGGTGAGTTGCAAAATAGTGGCGAATGAGACCCAGAGCAAATACGGAATATTAGCATAAACAACCCACTTCAGGTGCGGCCAGATAACAACCAGCGCCCAAACCAGCGTTGCCAAAACAAGAAGAATATCAATCGCGGCCAAAAGGTTATTCCTCAACCCGAATTGAAGCGGGGTAAAGGCAAAATTGAAAACAAGATTCAAGATAAACGGCAAAGCTACGACAAAAGCAATTTGTTTTTGCCACGCCATTAAAAACACTTTGCCGAACGAAGCGGCAATCAGGACATAAAGAAACGTCCAGACCGGGCCGAAAAGCCAGGACGGCGGCGCCCACGCCGGCTTGATTAACTGCGAATACCAATTATATGCATTGTTCATATTGTTTTATTTTACTCCTTCGGTAAGTTCAGAACAAGTCATTTAATAGACTAACGAAATAGCCTCCCCAAAAAGGAGAGGCCTTGTTTATTGCTACTCCGGACATTTCCAACTGCTCGGACTCGGCAGGGAAGACGGGGATTGAAGGTCTTTCGTCCATGCCTTTTTTATTCCCCGCCATACGTAAATGTTCAGAGCAACAATGCCAATAACTATGAAAATATCCAATACTATATCGCCGATTTTCATTTCCATACAAACTCCTTTTCTATTCTCCGGGATCTCCCGGATATACTGGCTTCCCGACCAAAATTCCAATCAGGAAAAGAGTGAATCCGATAATCCCCATAACGATGTCTTTAAAAAACTCGGGTATTTTTTTCATGGCACACTCTCCTTTTCTAATTTCATTCATACCACTAAAAACATTTAAGTCAACAAGAATAATTCCTTGTATTTAGTCAAACTAAGCACAACCTTACTTAACCGCTTAGTCACTTAATCACTTAACCACTTTCTCGAAGAGGATTTCGAGCTCGATTTCGTCTCTGATGAGAATGCCTTAATCGCCGATCAAGGGGATTTCCGGTTTCAACTTTTCTCTGGCAAAAGTGACAGCATTAGGATAAACCTTTTTAAAAACAAGGCCTTTCCTTTGATAAAAACGCAAAGCATCAACATTATCATTCGTGGTGGTCAGCCATAATCTTTTACATTTTAGCTTTCTCGCTGCTTTTTTTACCCTTTCAATTAAAGCCGTGCCTACTCCCTTTCTTTCCACAATTGAATTTAAAGTCATTATCTGGCATTCTTTGTTTTTGACAAGATATGTCACTAAACCCAAATACTTTTTGCCGCTCATTGCCACAAAGCCAGAAAGCGCGGAGGGGTAATAAACTCTTCCCCGCGAAATAATCTTCTCCGACCCCCAGTGTTTCTTAAGAAATTCTACCGTCCATTCCCGGTCGGCTTTATTCATCTCCCTGATTGTAAACTTAATTTTCCTTTTCATGTTTTTATTTAATATCGCCTCTTGTGTAGAGCTCAGCTCTACACAATTTTTTCTAATTCGCTCTTGTCCATATATTCACTTTATCAAAAAACCACTTCTTTGGCGATCCTTCGAATTTGGCTTGCCCACAAAACAACATTTAAACTAGTTTAGTTAAGTATATTTGAACGAAAAACAGACCCGTTTTACGAGTCTGTCTTTCTATTCGTCATCGGCCATCGGCGGAAGCGGAATCTCCATACCTGCCCAGTCGTAAATCTGCATACAACCGAACAGGCCTTTCCGTATTCTGTGTTGGTGTAAGAAATCCTTGGCCTCCCACTTAGCAAGCCAACGAAACTCTTTCACTCCTTTACCTCGACGGAGCTTCCCGCCGACAATCCTCCCCGCAAAATGAAGACCGACCATTTTGATTTGACCCCCCACTTTTTCAATGACCATACCTACGTGACCGGGACCAAGGGTCACCTCCAGCCCGGTTTCCTCTCTCACCTCTCTTTTGGCAGCTGCCTCAATCGCCTCCCCCGTTTCCACCTTGCCAGCAGGTATGCCCCAGCCGTCCCCTTCTCTTTGCAATAATAACCTCCCTTGGGCGTCTTCTATTAAGACGCCAACCGAAAGACCAAACTTTCTCATCCTTCACCTCCGAGAATATGAATTTTGTTCTACTAGCAAACTACCACATTCATCATTTTCGTCAACCAAAAAATCGCCGAAATGGCGGTTTATTCTCGTGCGCAACCCGGCTTCGCACAACTCTTAATCACTCGAAGATCCTGAATTTATGAAGGATCGAAGACGCTGAGCAATTCGACAAGCTCACTGTAAAACGCGTCGAAGTGTAATCACTTCCTCACTCCACTATTTCCGACCACTTCTCTTTGATAAAATCGTTTTCTTGCTGAAAAGACAATTTTGCCAGCGCTTCTTCATACGTGAACCACCCGTATCGCTCCTCGGCCTCTCCGTGGACAAAACTCTCAACCCGCATCAAAAATAAATGGATATCCTTGGAAACCATTTCACCCGATTCCTCTTTAGCCGGACGGGTAACTACTCCCAATTCGCGCGCGATAATCGGATTTTGCAAGCCAGTTTCCTCAACCACCTCGCGCACCGCCGCGGTTTCCTCCGACTCTCCCTGCTTCACAGGGCCCTTGGGAAAAGTGACGTTGTCGCGATACGGCTCGTCGTTAAAATACACCAAAAGGATTTGGGGAATACTATCAACCATTTTAATAATAATTCCGCCCGCCGACACCACTTTGTTCATAATTTTTCAAATATTCTTTAATTCTCCCGCTATCCTCATTTTCTTTATCGCCCTTAAAATATATTTCAATAAAATCGATTTTCTGGCTTTGACAGCGGAAAGCGTAAACAATCCTTAGAGAAGAACCTTTTAAATAACGGCAGAACAATCTCGCTTTAATAATTTTAACGTCATCTAAAATCGTGACTATGTTAAAATGCTTGCCGACGCCGCCCGGCATCGATGAAACAATCTTTTTGAAATTTAAGAAATCACTATCTAATGTCCTATACTTTTTAAGATAGCGCTTGTATTCTTTTGAAAATTCCGGTAGTTCATTAAAGCTTATCGTCATAGCTTCTTACCGAATATTTTTCATCGCGGTAAAAAACGGTTTCGTAATCGATTTTTTCTCCGTCTTTATGGACCTTGAACGGAATATCCTCATGGGAATAATCCCGGATTTCAGTCGCACTTTTATCAGAAAGGCGGTTCAAGACATCATCTATCAGCCCCACCTCTCTCGCAGAAAGAACATCAAGATCAGCCCCCCTTAGGGGCAAATATTTTTTCTGGTCAAATTTGAAATACTTGCTTTTTATTTCTTCGATTTCTTTGTTCTTCACCATTTCATCAACAACCTTTTTAAATTCGCAAGGCGTCGGCCCATAATGGTTTTTTATGTAAGTGGCGCCGACTAATTGCTCTTCGTATTTTTCGTAATAATCAAAGTCGATAAAATAGAATAATTTATTTAAAACGCCTTCCCCGACATTGGGCTTGTTGCCGACTTTTGCCAAGACGTAAAGAAAAACTTCCTTAAATTTCTTTAGGTTTTTCTGCGGGATATTGATTCTTATCTCTTGTTTAGACGATTCTGATTTATTCTCTTTTTTTTCAATTCTCATAATTATGGAAGAATCCTTGTTTTCTAAAAAATCGTTTACGGGAATGCCAAAAACAGCCGCCAGTTTTTTCGCCTCGGAAATAGTAAGCTCCCTTCCGCCTTGCTCTATTTGAACATAGGTCGGCCGAGAAACACCAAGTTCTGACGCTAAAAATTCCTGCGTCAGATTATGCTTTTTTCTAAGTTGTTGAATAAACTCTGAAAGCATGGTTTTAACCATTAAACCTTCTTAATGATTGCCTGCCTTCAGCTTAACTGATGTAAAGAGTTCTGTCAAGAATAATGTAAAGAAATCCTGCATTTCGGGCGGGGCCGGGCTTCGTTCAAGTTTAAAAAACGATTTCGAGCTCAATCTCGTCTCTGATGGGAATGCCGTAATCACCGATTAAGGGAATTTCCGGCTTCAATTTCTTTCTGGCGAAAGTGACAGCATTAGGATAAACCTTTTTAAAAACAAGGCCTTTCCTTTGATAAAAACGCAAAGCATCAACATTATCATTCGTGGTGGTCAGCCATAATCTTTTACATTTTAGCTTTCTCGCTGTCTTTTTAACTCTTTCCATCAAAGCCGTGCCCACCCCCTTTCTTTCCACCATTGAATTTAAACTCATTATCTGACACTCTTTGTTTTTGACAAGATATGTCACCAAACCCAAATACTTTTTGCTGTTCATTGCCACAAAACCAGAAAGCGCGCTGGGGTAATAAACCCTTCCTCGCGAAATAATCTTTTCCGACCCCCAGTGTTTTTTGAGGAAAGCCGAAGCCCATTCCCTATCGGTCTTACTCATCTCTCTGATGATAAACTTAATTTTCCTTTTCATGTTTTAAAAAACTTTTTTGCGCTTTTATACTCTTGTGCTAGGTTAAACCTCGCACAAACTTATTTTCTGTTTAACCTATAGTTCAATTCCCAAAAAGCTGTTTTATTGCTGTCGTATTTTAACAATTGTTCGGCTTTTTCATAAGAAAGCCATTTATATGCGGAATGCTCTTTCCCTATTTTTAAATCCTTCGAAAATACCTCTACTCCGAAAGAATGCTCTGGTAACACAAAGACTCCTTCTTTCCATTTGTAATTCCCGACATTTGCTATCGGTATAGTGGTCATTGAATCTAACGCAATAAACTTCGAGGATTTTTCGATTTTAGCTTCTTCAAATACTTCTCTTTTTGCAGCCTCGACCGGCGTTTCCTTATCCTCTCCGCCGCCGGAAATTCCTTGCCAAAATTTCAGATCTCTTCTTTTAAATATCGCGTAAAGATAAACCCCCTTCTCGCGAACGAAGGGAAAAATTAGCACTTGAAAAGGCGCCCTCATATTCTTGAAACCATATCTTTATTATTTAATTTATACGTAATTTTCATATATTTATGGTGACCTACTCTTGTGCTAGGCTTAGCCTAACACAAAGCCCTTACCTTGGAACTCTCTCGCTCGAGGTTTTATCAGGAATATATACCAGCACATCCACACCCTTGATTTCAATCATTTCATAATCCTTCCTCGGCATTAACGTAAAATTACCATTACTTCCCAAGTATCTATTTTTAAATTGCTGATAATCTTTAATCTTAAAATCCGGCGCGCCCCTTTGCGGCCTGGTCGCGTCCGGTTTCCTGATTTTTATTAACAATAAGATTCCCGCCGGCGTTTTCATCGGCTCTTTTAATAGAAACGTCCTGCCGGTTCTAATCGCTTTATCCACTTCCTCTCCCATGCTTTCGGCAATAAACTCCAAATCCTTGTACTCGTTTTCATCTTTTGAAAAGATCGCCACATAATCAATCACCGCCTCTTTTTCATCGGTGTTATTCTTAATCGTGGCCAATCCTCGTTCAACCAAATAGTTTACAATTTTTTCTAATTCGTTTTTGTCCATATATTTATGACGATTCGATCTTGTGTTAATCCCGGTTTTGTACAACCCGTTTTTAAATAATTTTGGGGAACCAACGGGGAACCCTTTTAAGATAATCCCCATAATCCTGGCCAAAACGATTTTTAAGCTTGGGTTCTTCTACGTAAACAACATAGAAATGAAAACCTGCGGCAGAAGCCAAAACAAACACAAACAATAACGGAACTCCTATTATAAGTGCCTCGCCCAGAATAATAGCCAACGCGGCAAGATACATAGGATTTCTGACGAATCTATATAATCCCTGGGCGACAAAGCGTTTCGGCGGATCAATTGGAATTGGCGTCCCTTTGCCATATCGCCCGAACATAATGGAACAATGAAAATCGACTATAACACCGGCGATAATCAAGACAAATCCTATTATTTCCAGAAAAATATTATGCCAGGGGTTCATGCCAAAAGCCCTGTCTATTAACACTAAGGATAAGGGAATGGCGATGAAAAAAAACGCTATAAATACACAAGATACTAAGAAAGATTTGAAATTCATTGATTTACTTTTTTCGGATTGAGCCCCACTCAACCTCTTAATCGCTCAATGACTTAATCACTTAAT
Organism: uncultured Candidatus Saccharibacteria bacterium; assembly: GCA_964551525.1. Taxonomy (GTDB): domain Bacteria; phylum Patescibacteriota; class Minisyncoccia; order Minisyncoccales; family GWA2-46-15; genus GWA2-46-15. Next base: position 1,441 of record CAZKCH010000019.1, on the reverse strand, counting down.
AACTTAATCGCTCAGTTTCTCGCACTTATAATCCTTGCACTCCTGACAATTCTTAATCTTCTTTTCTAACCCACAAAGCCGAACCTTGCATTCAAAGCAATGCGTATAGAATGGCCCGTCGGAAATACAACCACCACAATTGATTTCCTCAATTCTAATTGGTGGCTTATCTTTTCGATACTTCTCCGTCCACTCCCTGGCCGTCTTTTCCCTCAATTTATCGTCATTATTTTTGAAGGCGATGAACGCAGGGCACACCCCGCAGTCCAACCCACACATCGCTATATATTTTCCGGTCATATATTTATTTTTCAATATCTAATATTTTCTCCAGTTCATCGTAGCCAAAAGCAAACATTGTTTTAAAATCAATTCTAGAAATGAGGTTTGGCATTTTACCATTTAATTCTTTTTCAATTCTTTCCCTGTCTTTTTCCATTTCTTCGGGATAACACCAAATCCAAATCTTCTTGGTCATATCAGCATACAAAAACGGATACGCTAAATCAGGACTTTTTACGCCGCATTTTGGACATTCAAAAATATTAATTTCCCTCTTTATTATTTTTTCTTTCAACTCGGGATTCAAGGTCACATTTACGCTATCGTAAAGTTGCATTTCTACTTCGTTCCCGCATTTGCACTTTATTTTTGCCGGTAAAATCTTTGTCATAAATTACTCAACTCCTTTAACTGCTTGCCTATATTTACAATAATCGCAGTCAGGCCCAGACTTTGGCAAAACATCAGACCTAAGGCAATCTATCGCCTCTCTAATGGTTTTCTCAACCCAAAAGTCATCGCCCACGTATGGAATGATCTTGATATCAAACTCCAATTTCCCGTCAAACGCCTCTTTATCTGCATCGCCATTGCAATAGACAAAATAACCAGTTGAAGACACCTTAAATCCATTTTTTCTGAACAACCACTGGTATATTTCCATCTGCCGCTTATAGCCAATCTGCCAGTCAGCGTCTATATTGACCTCGTCGCTTTTGGAGGTGGCCTTATAGTCAACAATCATGTATTCCCCTACCGGATTCACCCAGACATCATCAATACCGCCGGTAACCACGATGTTTGTGCCCGGCAGATGATAAGTAATGCCGCTATACAGAGCGTCGCGCCACTCGTTCATTTTCGCATGGGCCAATGGCACCGCATCAATGCCGTATTCTTTCATCAAGGGATGAGGCACGCCCTTGGCGCGATGGATATCAAACTCTTTTTTAAGAAGCTTATCCACGGCCGAATTTAAAGTGAATGGATATCCGGACGGCTGGGCGACTCCGAGCTTGCGGTCTAAGTAAAAACAGTGCGGGCAATTCATAAACAGATCGATTTTTGACCGGCTCAACCGAAATAAACCCGGCGCCTTGGGATCGTAGAGATTGCTTTTCCTATTGGGCTGGTAGTATTGCGTCATTTTAATTAAAAT
>CAZKCH010000018.1:0-10016 GCA_964551525.1 uncultured Candidatus Saccharibacteria bacterium | reverse complement strand
GGGTTTCTAAATATTTTTTAAGCCAGGTAAGAGCTCTTTTGGAGAAATAAACCGGTCGCGGCCGGTTGCCCTTGCCCACAACCACGATTTCCAAATCGTTGATCTCCGCGCCAATTTTTATCTGTTCGCGGTCCAAACTGACTAATTCCGCTACCCGCAAACCAGTAGAAAATAAAACCTCTAAAATCGTCCGATCCCTAAGTTCAGTGGCCGTAGAGGCCTCGAGAGAGTCAAGCAATCTTTTGATCTGCTCCAGAGTAAGGAATTTTATCGCTCTTTCGTCCGGTCTTAATTTGGCCAATTTTACCTTTTCCGAGGGCAGGCAAGTGATGTTACGATCGGCAAAATACTTCAAAAGCGCCCTCAAAACAATCAAATAGTAGTTCTGCGTCGATTTCTCAAGAAGCTGATGGCTTTTCTTATTAACATGTTTGGAAAGGAAGACCCGGTATTGCCAGATATGATCTTCGGTCAATTCATGGGGCAAAAGGCCCTCCAAATGATTTATTTTCAGCCAATACAAAAATTGCTTGAATAAACGGGCATAGGTTTCCTGTGTTTTCCTGCCCAAACCTTCTTCAAGGTCTAAATACTCAAAGAAGTTGCGCAAATGGCCTAAAATAGGGGTGTTGCTTTTGTTCATCTCACACTTCGGTAAAGTATCATTCTACGAAGTATCCTATCTCAATAATAAGGCGGTTAAAACCTGCCGTCAAGCCCTCACCCACCCAATTGATTAATAAACTCTAAAAGTTTTTTCCACAAATCGCCTTTAATCGCGGGAATATATTTTCCAATACTTTCTTTCATTTCAATAATCTCTCTGGGAAGCTCTTGCAGGAAAATCGCTATCCGCTGGCGGAAAAAGGCCTCTATCTGACGCCACCAGGAGCCAAAATACTGGTCAAATTTGACCCCTAAGCCCCTTTCCCACCAAGCCCTTGCCTGCCCATAAAGCTTATTAGCCCCTGTGATCAACCCGTCCCCTTCTCCGTCGGCCGCAATAACAAAAACGGGGATTAAAAACACTGCTATCGATAAAAATAAAATTGCTTTTTTCATTTCAAAGAATTTTTCGCGTTTTTAATTCTTTTAATGGTTTTTTCTTTGCCCAAGACAGCGGTAATTTCAAAAGGTCCGGCCGAAAACATCTTGCCCGTTAAGGCCGCTCTTAAGGGCCAAAGCAGGTATCCCCTATCGCCCGCTTTCTCTGCCGCCGGCATTAAAACCATCTCGATTTTTTCTTTCTGCCAGTCCTCTGGTTTCACCTTCTTCAAAAGTTTTTCTGACAAATCCAATGATTTTTTAATTTCTTTGTTCGTCATTTCTTTCCATTTCAGAATATTTTCCGGATAATCGATTTTCTCTTTGAAAAAACAATCGATCAATTCGACAATCTCTCCCAGCCGCTTCAAGCGCTGCTGGTATAAAGCGATGATTTTCGTCAGCTGATCAAATTCAATAATTTCTTTCGTTTCCAGAATTTCATATTTTTTCTCCTGCCACTGTTTTTCCGTCGGCACTTCAATCAACTGGGCCGGCCCCGATTCTGCCACTGGCTTAATCAACCCGGCCTCTATTAGATAAGGCAAACACTTCTCGGTTAAACTTTCCAATGATAAATTGCGTAAATAAAATCCGTTCAACCAGTCCAATTTCTGTTGGTTAAAAATCGCGCCGGATTTCTGGACTCTTTCCACGGAAAACTCCTTGATCAAATTCTTTAAAGAAAACACTTCCCTTTCATCTTCCGGATGCCAGCCCAGCAAAGCCAGAAAATTAATCAGCGCTTCGGGCAAATAACCGTCTTTCTTGTATTCCAAGGCCGGCACGGCGCCATGGCGCTTGCTTAGTTTTGACCGGTCAGGCGCTAAAATCATGGGCAAATGGGCGTAGCGCGGCGTCTCAAAGCCCAAGGCCTCCTGAATCAGGATTTGTTTTGGCGTATTAGAAACGTGATCCTCGCCCCTGACCACGTGAGTAATTTTCATGTCAAAATCATCTACGGCATTGGAAAAAACAAAAAGCGGAGATTGTAAGCCGCGAGCAATGGAAAAATCACCGATCAAATGAGGATCAAATTCGGTCTTGCCGCGGATCATATCGTCAAAAACAACCAACTCCCCTCTCGTGTTTTTGAAACGAATAATGGCTCGCTCACCTTGTTTTAGTTTTTTCTCCGCCTCAGCTAAAGGAATGTCGCGACACTTGCCCGAATAAACCGCGGGCTGGCCCTGGCTTAATTGATACTGGCGCTGAGTTTCCAATTCTTCCTCGGGGCAAAAACAATAAAACGCTTTCCCCTCTTCCAAAAGCTGTTTTAAATATTTTTCGTAAACATCAAGTTTTTCGCTCTGGCGGTACGGACCAAAAGGGCCGCCGATATCCGGGCCCTCATCCCATTCAAGACCGGTCCATTTCAAGGCCTCAAAAATGGCGGCTTCGTATTCTTTTTTTGACCTTTCCTGATCAGTATCTTCAATCCGCAAGATAAAAACACCGTTATTGCTCTTGGCAAAGAGGTAGGCGAACAAAGCGGCTCTGATGTTCCCCAATTGCAACCAGCCGGTCGGCGAAGGGGCAAAACGGCTCCGCACGCGCGCGATTGGAAAATTGTCTTTTAATTCACTCTCCATGTGTTTTATATTTTTATATATCCATATTTCTATCTATCACGGCCTTAAAAAATTGAAAAGATACTCGGCGATTTTCCTTGCCGCTTCTGGCCGGGCAAAACTTAAAGCCGCCAAAGACATTTTTTTCATCTCCTCCGGATGAGATGAAAGAAATTTCAGTTTTTCCAGAAAGAAATTCGGTGTTAGATTCTCCTGCTCCAAAACCACCGCGGCTCCGGAAGAAGCATAAGCATAAGCGTTTTTAACTTGGTGGTTCTGGGCCGCTTCAGGCAAAGGAATCAAAATCGAGGGCTTGCCCATGGCGGCAATCTCGAAAATCATGCCTGACCCGGCCCGACTGACAATAATCGAGGCGGCGGCGTAGGCCTGCTTCTGGCCTTCTTCACGCAAAAAGGGAAAAAGATGATAATATTCCTGCCCGCCGCCTTTAAGAGTGATCGCGGCTTCAGCTTTAATCCTAGTAAAATTATTTTCTCCGGTTTGATGCAAGATCTCAAAATTCTCAATCAAATCGGGTAAAATGGCCAAAATCATGTCATTTACCCTTTGAGCGCCCTGGGAACCGCCGCTAATAAAAACAACGGGTCGGCCGCCGCTAAGACGCAAAAGATCGCGGGCGCTATCGGGATTGCCGTCTAAGACCTCTTTTCTGATCGGATTACCTATTAAAACCATCCTTGAAGGAGGGAATCTTTCTGTTTTCGGAAAAGAAGTGAAAATTCTTTTGCAAAACTTTGCCAAAAATTTATTGCTCAAACCGGGATCAACGTCTGATTCGTGCAGAAACACCGGAATGCCCAAAAACCAGGCCGCGATCACGACGGGAAAAGAACCGTAACCGCCTTTACTGAAAACCAAATCCGGAGCGGCAAAAAACAAATAAAAAAATGATTGGATAAAACCAACGGGGACAAAAATAAAAATATCAACGATGTTATTCAAAACCGCCTGCCAGTCAAAATAACGCCTTAATTTCCCAGCAAAAATCTCTTTCACCCGAATACCTTCTTGGGAAAGAAGAATCAGACCGAAATCATCGCGAGGACCGAGATAACGAATATCCAGCTCTTCTTGGCTTGTTTGCCTTTTTGATTTTTGCTCGCCGAAAACATTCCGGTTTACATCCAGTTTTTTCTGCAAAAACAGTTTTTTAATTTCCCTGACCACGGCGATCAGAGGAAAAATATGCCCTCCGGAACCGCCGCCGGTTAAAACAATTCTCATATGTTTTATGTCGCTTTTTTAGCAATGTTCATTAAAATTCCCAGCCCGATTAATTCTGCAGCCAAATGCGATCCGCCGTAGCTGACTAAGGGTAAGGGCACGCCCGTCACCGGCAAAAGACCGGTCATAGAACCGATATTGATCAGTGCCTGCAAACCGATCCAGATGCAAATGCCGCTGCCCGCAATCTGGGAAAATCTGTCTTTTATTTTCGCACAGACAGAAAAACCGCACCAAACAAAGAATAGAATAACGCCGATTAAAATAACGCTGCCTAAAAAGCCGGTTTCTTCGGCAAAAACGGGGAAAATCGCGTCGCCAATGGTCTGGGGCAAAAAACCGAATTTCTGCCGCGACAAGCCCAAGCCCAGCCCGGTCGCGCCGCCGGAACCAATGGCAATCAATGATTGGCCTATTTGATAACTCTTGCCCATCGGATCCAAACCGGGATTTAAAAACACCAACCAGCGGTCAAACCGATAAGGCGCCAGTTTTACCAAAGCGATAAAAGAAACTGCGCCCAATCCCCAAAGAGAAAAGTTTTGCCATAAAGGCGTTTTGGCAATAAAAAACATGGCGGCCGCAATCAGGGCAATAACGCCGAAAGTGCCCACGTCCGGCTGGGCAATAAGCAAGGCGGCCACCACCCCCAGAATGAGCAAAAAAGGCAGCAAGGGTTTAACCTTAATACTTTTTTTAAAAAGCTCGTCTTTCGCCAGCCAGGCCGCCAAGTAAACAATGAGGGCCGGCTTTAAAAATTCTGACGGTTGGAAAGACAATTCCCCTATTTTCAGCCAGCTCACCGCACCGAAAATTTTCATTCCTATTTTAGAAAAAGCCAGGATTCCTAATAAAACCAAACAAATAACAAAAAACCAAGGGCTTAACTTTTTAATTTTCTCCAAAGGCATAAAAAAAGCGATTATCGCCCCCAATAAGCCCAATAAAAATCCTCTCAAAAACTGATGCTCCAACAGATAACTTGATTTGCCGAATCTTTCAATGGAAAAGACCGCAGAAACGCTCGCTAAAATTAAAATGCCAAGCAAAACCAGGGTCGCCACTGATAAGAAAAGTATTTTTGATGGTTTTTTATCGCTTGTCATTTTCTTTTGCCAAGTCCTTAGCAAGTTTCTTAAAAAGTTCGCCCCTTTCCCGGTAATCCCTAAAAACGCCGAAACTTGGTGAAGCGCAGGAAAGGAGGCAAATTTTACCATTATCGGTACAAAGATATACCAGCTTGATCGCCCTTTTCATTATTTTCTCTCCGGAAAGGCCTCCCCTTTCTATGGTATCAACAAAAAAGCGGTTAAAAAAGCGCTTTTTAGCCCGGTTGAGCCGGCTCACTTCCCGCCAAATTATTTTGCCTGTCGTGGGTAAAAAAATCAGGTTTTTCAAATTGCTTTTTAAAATTCTTTTGGCTAAATTCTCAAAATCCAATCCCCTGTCAAAGCCGCCCAAAAGAATCGTCTCTACTTTTTCACCCAAAGCATCCAGGGCGGCTATTGTTGCTTCGGGAATGGTAGCCAAAGAATCGTTGTAAAAACTAATCTCATTGAATTTACCTGCGAATTCCAAGCGATGCGGCAAAGGTTTAAAGTTTTCTATGGCCTGGGCTATTTTTTTATCCGGAATTTTAAAAATACGACCGATTTCAATCGCCGCCGCCATGTTCAGAAAATTGAACTTTCCCAAAAGTTGTGGGAGGTCGGACCTCCCACATTTTTTCAGGAAGCTTTCTGCTTTTTTCGGATTTAAAACAATTTTCTTCGCCGGGCTTGTTCCGGCCGCGGCCGCCACGTATTTATCTGCCGGATTATACAAGAAAAAATCATCTCTCCCTTGGTAACGGCAAACATTCTTTTTTGCCTCAAAATATTCTCTGAAATCTTTATAATAATCCAGGTGTTCCGGATAAATATTAAGAAAAACCGCTATTGATGGCGATTTCTTCAAGGTGGCAAGCTGATGGCTCGATAACTCGTAAACAAAAACATCTTTCGCCTCGGCCTTAGATAAATAAGACAAAACCGGCTCACCGATATTACCGACCAAGTGCGCCTTAAAACCGCCCCTCTTTAAAACCTCATAGACCAACGCCGTAGTCGTGCTTTTGCCCTTGGTGCCGGTAATGCCGATTATTTTCCCCGGACAGGCATTGAAAAAGATTTCTGTTTGCGAGGTCAGAATTTGACCTTTTCTCAAAAACGGCTTAACCACTTTCAATGGAATCCCGGGCGACTTAATCACGATGTCATAACCTCCTATCGATTTCAGATAATCCTTGCCGAAATACGCTTTAATTTTTTTATCCCTTTCCACCACTCTTCTAACTTCTATCTCCAAACTTCTGGCTTCAAGCCGATCGGCAATGCCAATGATTTTATCCGGAAAAAGCCGACGCAAAAATAAAAGCGTGTCCTGGCCCTCGCGGGCAAAACCCAAGATCAAAACTCTCATCCCTTGCCACTCTTGCTTTAATTTTTCTAAATAATCGTTTTTCATTTTGTCTATTCAATTTATCACAAAACCGCGCTTTTATGAAAAGTGGTTTTTACTATGTTTTTTAGGCCCAAGGACAGGTTATGACGGCTTTCCCATGAGTGTAAAATCTTGATAATTTTCTTCCCGCCATACAAAGCCGCCCGGGTTTCTCTTGCCGTACCCACGCATTCGAATGGCTTGAATCCCCTCTTCCCGGTTAGTTGTTCCATCATTGGTAAAAGTTTTTTATCAGCGAATAAATTTTTGCCGAATATTTTTACTAATTGATTTTCTTCAATAAAAGAACGCAAACAAGTAAAAACAAACAGGCATTTCGGGCATTGGCCGCACCATTTTTTTCCTTTGGACTTACCCGCCTGATATTGATTGCAGCTGGAAAACGCTTTGAAATATTTCGGATAACGCGAAAATATCTTTGCAATCTGCAATTCATACAAGGGCCGCAACAAACTAAAATATTCAATGTCTTTTGCCAGATATTTTCGGCAATAAGCCCGGAATTTCTGCTCAAACTCAAAACTCTTTGAGTATTGATGATTTATTTCTTTTCCCAAATACCGAACGTTACCTTCATTGGCCGATCTTTCATTGGCCAAAGCAATGTATTTTTTGCCGAAAACAACGGCAAGCAGAACGCTTAAAAAAGCCAGGTAAGCGGAAAAAGGCGTGTGGCCGTTTAAAAAACCCTGTTTATTTAGTTTTAAAAGTAGGGGGTCAATTATTCTTTTAACAATAATCGGCTGGCCGCAATCAGCGATTTTTATCACTGCCAGCGCCGCTTGATTCGGATTTAAAATAAAACAGGTAATTTTCTTCTTAGCGGTCTTGAGGATTTCCAGAGCCACGGCCGAGTCCTTGCCGCCGCCCACCGGCACCAAAAACTCTTTGTCTGAAAATGATCTTCCGGAAATTCTCACGATCGTGGATTTTTCCGGATGATCGATTTTTGAAGTGATTTTCAGGAAGTCCTTTTTGGTAAAATCAATTTTGTTTTCAAAAAAATATTGGCCCATGCCGTTTAAAACCGAATCGCGCCACCAGTCAATTTGCGCCGGCGCCAGAAAATCAGCTTCGATTATAATTTCCGGAGAGCAAGTCGATTTCCAATAACTCAACATTTCTATCATCCCCAAGTTAAAAACTAAATTATCCATTACCGCGCCTCCCAACTCTTGTATCGCCTTTCGACTGACATTTTTTATGATTATTCTAGGCGTAAACTTGAGATCGGGCGGGATTTGAAAATCAAAAAAAATGGCAAGGTTTTGGCCTTGAATTTTCCAGGAAAAACCTCTGTAAATAAACTTCGGATACTTGCGTCTTAAATTCATGCTTTAGAGTTTTTGAACTTAAATTTTACTTTGATATTGACATTAGACGAATAGCAACGCCTAAAATGGCCGAAACAATATTGATTAGCCAAAAACGCATCGTCACCTGATGGGCCGGCCAGCCGATGGCTTCGAAATGATGGTGAATCGGCGTTGAAAGCCAAATCTTCTTATGCCAGATCTTTTTTGAAAAAAGTTGGATGATCGAAGTCGCCACTTCAAAAACCATAATGCCGGCGATCAAGGGCAGAACCAAAACCGAATTGGTTAAAAAAGCAGCCACGGCCATGGTCATGGTCAAGCCCAAAGTGCCGGTTTCACCCATATAAAACTTAGCGGGCGGAATATTAAACCAAAGAAAAGCGAAAAGCGAACCGATAATGGCGCCGCAAAAAGCCGCCAGATCCGCCTTGCCCTGAGAAAAGGCAATAATCATAAACGAAACAAAAACAATGGCGAAAATTCCGCCCGACAAACCGTCAACGCCGTCAATAGTGCCGCCGGCAAAAGAAGCCATGGCCACTAAAATAAAAAATGGAATAATCAGCCAGCCAATGGCAATATCAATGCCTTGAGGAAAATTCCCGATTAACGGCACGTGAATGATATCCCAATCAAGTTTAGCGAAAAACCAACAGCCGCCGATTAGACCGATTAAAACCACCACTAAAAGCCGGCGCCAAAACTCCAGACCTTTGCCAAATGACTTTCCCCTGCCTTTCACCACCCAGATATCGTCGATGAGGCCGACAAAAGAAGCCACCACTAAGGCAAAAAGGGGCAGCCAAGTTTCCTGCCGCGAGAGAAAATTCATTCTTTCCAGCCACCAAACAGAGGAAAAACGGCTTAAAAGAAAAACCAAAAACATGGTTAAAAACACCGATGCCCAAATCAAAATCCCGCCGCCCCGGGGCACCGTGGTTTCTCTTTCTTTATGCAAAGAATAAAATACGCTGGATTCACCGCCGGTAATGTCTTTTTGACGCGCCTCTTTTTTCCAAAAACCGATTTTATAGAGAAATTTGATTAAAATCGGGGCAAGAATAAAAGCAACGATGGCCGAAAAAACGGTCACCGCTAAAACCTTAATGACGTTATAAGTGAAAATGGTCATTTCAGTTTTGGCTTCGAATCCAATAAATTAATTTCTCCATTTCAGAGAAACGGCTTTCCTGGGAACTGGCGCCTAAAATCACGCTGATAAAAACATTTTCTCGGCGGTCTTTCAGCACTAAAACAATACAGCCCCCGGCCTCCTCGGTATAACCGGTTTTGCCGCCGACAATCTCAAACGGGCCCAAAGAATCAGAATCGGGATCAGACAATAATTCGTTTGTGCTTATGGCCAAATGATGCGGCAGGCCATTCTCTCCTAAAACCGTGATTGAGGGCTGACTGGAAATTTGCATAATCAAAGGATATTTTTCCGAAATAAAAGCCATTAAAATGGCTAAGTCCCTGGCAGTGGAAAAGTTATTCTCCGGCTCAAGTCCGGTGGCATTAGAAAAATTAGTTGATTCCAAGCCAAGCTCATCTGCTTTTAAATTCATCAGGCCGATAAAATTATCCCGACCCGCCATCATTGCCAAGGCATCAGCGGCATCGTTGCTTGATTCCACTAAAATCATTTTTAAGAGTTCGCTCACGGCAATCCTCTCCCCTGCTTTCAAATTGCCGATATTGCCGTCTTGGGCAACGCTTGCCGGCAATATTTCCGTCATCGTTGAAAACGGCCATTTTTCAACAGCGATAACAACAGTCATTAATTTAGTTAAAGAGGCGATCGGTTGGGCTTGAATTGAATCCTGATCCAATAAAATTGTTTGCTGTCCATCGGCGCTGATCATTATCGCCAAAGCGCTCTTAGCATTAATGTGCGGTGCGGGCGGATACGATTTCGAAAGCGCGGTTTCGGCTTGGGCCAAAAATGACTCTGACGGCACGTAGAATTGGTCAATAAAAAAACTTTCCAACTTCGCTTCCCCGAAGTTAAAACCGAGCCAAAGCGGCGCTGAAACGAAAAACCCGATTAAGAAAAACTTTAGGCTCTTCATTTTTTATTTTTCTTTTCCTTTTTTGATTCGGATAACCGCTGATCGATTCTTTCCATATCGCGCGGGAAAGGCACTGCCTCACGAACGTTTTTCAAACCAAGGATGCCCATCGTGATTCTCTCCGCACCGAAAGCAAACCCGCCTTCAGGAGGCATGCCAAAACGGAAGGCCTGTAAATATAATTCGATTTTTTGAGGATCAACCTTCCACTCTTTCGCATGTTCTAAAAGGGTTTGATAATTTTCAATGCGCCGGCCGCCGGTCAT
>CAZKCH010000017.1:0-10369 GCA_964551525.1 uncultured Candidatus Saccharibacteria bacterium | reverse complement strand
TGTGTTGGGTGTGTTTGGTTGGGGGGGGCGGCGGGCGAGGATTCGGCGGAGGCAGAGATCGTGGTCCGGTGACAATGCATCAGGCGATTTGCGATCAATGCGGTCAATCGTGCGAAGTGCCTTTCAGGCCAACCAGCGGCAAACCGGTGTATTGCAACGCTTGCTTTGGCGGCAAGAAGGATTTTGGAGGCGATCGGGGCAGGGGCGAATCTCCCAGATTTCCCCAGAAGCCCGGATCGGATTTCAACAATAGCGGCGTCGGCGGATGCAATTGCAATGAAGTAAAAAAGCAATTGGAAATACTGAATGCGAAAATGGAGCGGCTGGTCGGAGCGATAGAGGCCAAAGCGCCGGCGGTTAAGGTCAAAAAACCGGCGAAAAAGATTGCCAAAAAATAAGGCGTTGTACCAAAGAAAAAACCTGAAGAGATCAGGTTTTTTCTTTTACGGCGTTGTCTGATTTTTAGTGCCGTATCGCTTTGACAATCCAGATAAGAACGACGGCTCCGAGCAGGGCCACCAGAAAGCTGTAGAGATTGAAGCTACCCACGCCGCTCTTGCCGAAAAAGTTCATCAGCCAGCCGCCGATGGTCGCGCCGATTATGCCGACGATGATATTCAATACCAGGCCTTGTTGGGCATCGGTTTTCATAATCAGAGAAGCGATCCAGCCAACCAAGCCCCCGAAAATAATCCAAAGAATGATTCCCATAAATTTATCGTGAAGAATTAATAACGTTAAAACGACCTTTGCGCCCTTCTTTAATTATTTTTTCTCTTCCTGATTTTCGAGTTTTCCGGCCGCTTCCGGAGTGGATACGGTCTTGCTCATGAGAAGAAGCCGAATAATGCCGGCGGCGATCAGCCAATAGACGAACATGGCTAAAAGCGTTGTCCACTCAAAGATACTGCTTTGCATCGTAGTCCTTTGAAATACCGCCAGAAAAGGAGCGGCAAGCGGCCAGGTAACGGCATAAATAAAGCTCGTGAACCCGGCAGCCGGATTGGCAGCCAGCAATTTTAAAACAAATCGAAATGCCAAAAGCACTTCGAGAAGGCCCAGAATATACCAGACAATTTGGGTGCCGCGGTATAAGGGCTTAGTCGTCGGAGAATTATAAGAGTCCATTTTTTTAATTTTTACATTGATAAAGTTACTGTCGACACCTTAAGTATACGCCTTATTCAGGCGTTTCACAAACCACAGGACTTGTTCTGAGCTATGTGAAGGGGTAGGATAAAAACATGAATCTGGTTTTTGTTTATTCGATTTCGCTTTCTATCTTATCGCTTGATTTACTAATCTTGTTTTTGTTGTTTCTGCGGGCGATCCTGCCCCGGGTATTCCACGGGGCGTTTTATGCTCCGAGCCAGCCGGCAAGAATCGAAAAGATGTTCAGGTTATTAGAAATCAAGCCGGGCGACAAGGCGGTTGATTTGGGTTCCGGCGACGGCCGGCTGGTAATCGCCTTGGCCCAAGCCGGCATTGAGGCGCACGGCTATGAAATCGATCCTCTTTTGGTTTGGCAATCGCGGCGAAAAATCAAGCAAGCCGGGCTTCAAGACAAGGCCTTTATCCATTTACAGAGTTTTTGGCCAGAGGATTTGTCTCAGTTCAATATCGTGGTGGTTTATGCTCTTGATTTTGTGATGAGGGATTTGGAGAAGAAATTGAAAAAAGAACTCAAACCCGGGGCGAGAATCGTTTCGAATTATTTCCCCTTTCCCCATTGGCCGGAAATTAAAAGAGAGGGCGAAATCCGTCTTTACCAACAGAGTTAAAATATTTTAAGGTTGTGCTTAGCTTAGCTAAGCACAAGACTACCGTGAGAATTTAAATCTAAGAACGCGGCGCGTCAGCCGGGGCGGATCTTACTCCCGTGGCGAGACCTTCTGTCGAACCACTTTCCGCTTCGCCGACCCGCCCACAGACCGTTATTCCGCCCAAGGCTTTAGAGTGTGCCGGATATAGGAAAACCACCTGCGTTAAGGTGGTTTTCTGTTTCGCAAAAATTCGCGGGTTCTTGATTTGGTGCAAAAAGATGCTAATATCAAATTAGGACATTTTGAGTGGTCCTGAAAGGAGTTGGGCATGATTGCCCATTTACTAACGCCTTCATGGCCGAAGCCTCAGAATGTTCTTGCCCGCGATGGGCAGTGGCATGTTCCGTCTGCATCCCTGACGAGACTCGCCACATTTCTGAGGCATGGGGCAGCGCTTTTTACTAGACCGAACAACCCACAAGGTAACTCGGTCACAGCGCTGCCCTTTTTTTATTTGCGGGATTTCGCCTCAATTGGCAATTTTGTTCTTCTCGTCGTATAATATACGAATAATCATGCTAATTCAAAAACCATGTCAATTAAAAAAACATTTGTAGAATTTGTCTTGTGGTTTTGTCGGACAATCAAAGCGCTTTTCATAATAATCCCGTTAATATTAATTACGGTTTTTATGTTTGCAAAAGGGGTTGAAAACGCTCTTGATATCTTGCTGGGAAATATTGTTTATGCGGTGATCGGAATAGTTTTGTATGCTCTTATTCTTACCTTTATTGATCGCCGGATTTTTTTAATCCGGAATTCGCTGAAAGGCATGGCCGATCCTTTATCGTATACCAGCGAGACCAATATCGTGGATGCGTTGGGAAATCAGGGAACGGGCTCTGCATCGGATTTTTTTCCCGTCGGCTTGCCCCAAGAGGAAATCAATATCCGGGTTTATCGGGATGCCGATGAATCCCTTGCCGGCTACAAGACCTTTGATTTTGACTATACCAGCAAGACGAATCCGCTTCTGGAAAAAGAACTTTTTCGGCAATTAGAAAAAACTTTGCAGGCGCGCGGACTGACCCGCGTTGAAAATAATCCGCAGATCACCATCAGCATGGATTTCTTTATCGGTAAAAAGGAACAATATACGCCGCCGACCACGGTCACCAGTACGGAATTAAGGTCTGTCTGGAACTATGGCATGATTGGTTGGAATGTGGGAGGGTTTTCTTCGCAGGTGCCGGTCACCAGCTCACATACCACGTCCGGCTATACCACCACCAGTTATTACAGCAATATCCGGCTCAATTTTTTAAACCACGTTAAGCTGGCACAGGGCGTAAAATTGGAAGTACCGCCATTGATTTGGCTTGGCGAAGCGGATAGCGAAGGGCTTAATCCGGATATCCGCGGCATTGCTTCGGTTATGTTTAGCGAACTGGTGGAGTATTTTTCTGACAAACCCGCTGATTTTTCCAAGTGTTATGCGCGCCGTTTCCACTATGGCGGATTAGGGCTGGGATTTAATCCTTCGGATTGGCGTGTTATTCGGCATGTCGAACCGTTTTCAGTGGCAGCAGAACAAGGCATAAAACCCGGCGATGTTTTGATGAAAATCAATGGTAGTCCCGTTGGCAACTGGCCCGTTTTTAATTACGGGCGCGCGAATAGAGGAGCTTATCGTTCCAAAGATCCTTATTTCCAGCATGTTCTGTCTAATCGCGGCGACTCGGAGGTGGAGCTGGTAATCCGGTCGGTGGGAGCAGGAAAGATTTTCGCTAAGATCTTGACCCTGCGGATGACGCCCCGCAATATCGATTGCTATATGGCCTTGAGGCCCAAAGCAAAATAACTAATAAAAACATGACTAAGAAAACATTTTTAATTATCATCGCCCTGATTATTATCGGCGTTGGGGGTTTTTGGATTTATCAATCGGAAGTGCCCGTTGATAATAATGGATATCCGAATGCAGAAGAACAAGATATAATTTTTTGCGTCCTGGAGCAAAGGAATGTTGATGTTTGTTTCCAGCTTTACGATCCGGTCTGCGCTAAGGTGAATATCCAGTGTTTCACCACGCCTTGCGATCCGATTTATCAAACCTTTTCTAATCCTTGCGAAGCGTGCAAAAATCCTTTGGTTGAATCATACACCAAGGCCGAATGCGTCAGCGGAGATTAAAAGAGGCCGAGCAACTGGGCCTACTTGACTTAATTTGATCATTGGCTATACTGGATATATAATTCATTTTTGGTACAATATGGTAAAGAAACTGAATCGGTTAGGCGTCGAGGAAAAACTTAAATCAATGGGTTTTTTAATCTTTACCCCTCGAGAATTCGAGGGTATTTTTGGTGTTAAACAAAACACCGCTTCCCTTTTTATCAGGCGCAATCTCAAAAGCGGTCTTTTCATGAAGTTGCGCAACGGATTTTACGCGCTTAAAGATAGTAATCCCTCGCTTTATTTGATTGCCAATAAGCTTTATCAGCCGTCTTATATCTCTTTAGAAAAAGCGCTTTCGCATTACGATATTATTCCCGAAACCGTCTATACAATAACTTCTGTTACCACCAAACCGACGCGTGAGTTTAAAACGTCAAAAGGAATTTTTTCTTATCAACGGATCAAAAGAGAATTCTTTTCGGGCTACACGCCCCAAAAGATGGATAACTCGACCACTTTTTTTGCCGAACCAGAAAAAGCGCTTGCCGATTATCTCTATTTTGTTGACCTTAAAAAAATATCGTTAAACGACCGATTAGATTTAAAAAATATTAAAAAAACCAAACTCTTGGCATTTATCAAACTTTTTAAAAGGCCAGGCCTTCTTAAACTTACCGAACAAATTTATGTTGAGCAGAGAAAGCCTCGAAAAATTTACTAAATTATATCAGACCGATATTGAAAATGTGGCTCGTGAGTATTGCCAACATTTGTTTTTATCGTTTTTATATCAACAAGCCGATTCCGAGAGGTTACTTTTCAAAGGCGGCACGGCTTTGCGCGTGGTTTTGAAAAGTCCGCGTTTTTCCGAGGACTTGGATTTCACCG
Organism: uncultured Candidatus Saccharibacteria bacterium; assembly: GCA_964551525.1. Taxonomy (GTDB): domain Bacteria; phylum Patescibacteriota; class Minisyncoccia; order Minisyncoccales; family GWA2-46-15; genus GWA2-46-15. The sequence continues at coordinate 5,540 of CAZKCH010000017.1, read as the reverse complement.
GAAGTGGTATTATTCAAAAGACGGTAGAGGAATTATTCGCCAGCACTTTATTAGAGATAGAAAGAACCGGTATGAGAGTAGAGATTATTGAGGCGAAAGAAACTACTGGCGGATACTTGGGTATCGCCAATTTCTTTTTACACGACATTAAGATCAAGATTCAGATTGAGGTTTCGCTCCGTCAGGGAAAGCGTCTTAGGGGAACAAGGGCCTTGGTTCATGGCGAATATTTACCGGCTTATACACTGGTTCATTTGCCAATAGAAGATATTATCAATGGCAAGTTGCAAGCGCTTATTGCCCGGAAAAAGCCAAGGGATTTTTATGATTACTATTTTTTATTATCCAGAAATTCTCCTATCGTAAAAGAAAAGAAAAATTTAGAAATAGCGCTGAAATTGCTTCAAAATTCTGATATCAGTTTTAGAGACGAGCTTAAAAAGCTTCTACCAGCGAGTCACCAGATGATTTTGAAGGATTTCAAAAAACTTTTGACTCAAGAAATCAAAAAATATTTATAAGAGAAAAACAATGGAAACCATTTTTTTATTTATTGTTTCTCTGATTTTGATGCTCGTCGGCTTTGCCGGAGTGATTTTGCCTTTTTTGCCCGGCGTGCCCTTGGCTTGGCTGGGACTTTTTATTTTCGCCAGCGCTACCCATTTCGCCAGTATTCCATTGATTACGGTTTTGATTTTTCTCGGTCTGGCCATTATGACTTTGATTTTGGATCTTGTGACGCCGTCCCTGGGCGCCAAGAAATACCAAGCCAGCAAAGGAGGAGTGACGGGCGCGCTTTTGGGCTCTTTTTTGGGAATAATTTTTTTTGGTTTGCCCGGAATCATTATCGGGCCCTTGGTTGGCGCGCTTTTGGGAGAGTTGATGGCGAAAAGAACATTGGAGCAAGCGGCTCAATCTGCCTGGGGCGCATTTTTAGGATTTCTGGCCGGCACTCTGGTCAAAGCAGTTTTAATTCTGATCATGCTCGGTTTTCTCATTATCTCTCTGTTCTAATTTTATAAGTGTCTAAGTATATAATAACAGACTTGACAATTATACTTTCAAGCTATAAAGTATAATTACATATATGGATCAATCAATATTTACATCAAACGCAACGGGAAAGGTGATAAGAACCGAGAGGGATTATCTTGCTTTTGTTCCGGATTCGCTTCCTCCTGCGCTGGACTTTAATAACGACTTAGTTAGTATACTGTCGCAAGCAGATATCGCCTTAGGTAAGCTTGCCGGAGCGGCAAAGCGTTTACCGAATCCCCATCTTTTGATTCGGCCCTATTTGAGAAAAGAGGCTGTTTTAAGTTCTAAAATAGAAGGGACACAAGCATCGTTGTCTGACTTGTTCGAGGCAGAAATTGGAGCTGTTCAGAAAACAGATGATATTAAAGAGGTGAACCAATACGTAAGGGCTATGGAATACGGGTTGAAACGTATTAAAGAATTCCCCTTAAGCCTTCGTTTTGTTCGCGAGCTTCATCGAATCCTCATGGAAGGAGTTAGGGGTAGTCATGCTACGCCTGGCGAGTTCCGTACGAGTCAAAATTGGATTGGTAAACCGGGTTGCACTTTGGAAGAAGCGACTTTTGTTCCTCCTCCGGTAATAGATATGCAAAAAGCGCTTGATGAATGGGAAATATATTTACATCAAAATAAAAAATTTCCCGCACTCATAGATTCAGCTATAGTTCACTATCAATTTGAAGCCATCCATCCTTTTCTTGATGGCAATGGCAGGATTGGCAGGTTGCTTATCACTCTTCTTTTGGTGCATAAAGAGGTTTTATCGTTGCCCCTTCTATATTTGAGCGCATTTTTTGAGAGGCATAGAAGTGAATATTATGAACGTCTCATACGGGTAAGCACCAATGGTCAATGGAATGATTGGTTGATTTTCTTTTTGCGTGGCGTGCGCGAGCAGGCGACAGAAGCACTGACAAATGCGGATAAAATTTTGGCGCTAAAAGATGAATACGACGAACTTATTAAACAACATCATCTAAGCACGACTGTAAGCAGGACGTTGGATTTACTATTCCAAAATCCTTACATCACCATTCCTCGGGCGGCCGTCTTATTGAAAACTACTTTTGTGACTGCCAAGCGATCCGTGCTTCATCTCGAAAAGCTCAGCATTGTTAAAGAAATAAGCGGAAAAGAAAAGGGAAAAATTTTTCTGGCAGAGAAGTTGTTAGAAGTTTTGAGTTAATTATAATCACTAAAACCAAAGTTTTCAGTTCTAATCTCGAGTTAGTACCGGGAACAGTTCCTATACATGGTATAGGGATTGTGGGAATCGTATCAATATGATACGATAAATGTGTCAAAATGATACGATAATAACATCAAGATGAACAAATTATCTCAAAAACAACAAAAAATTATTGCCATTATCCTTGAGAAAGGGGCTATGCCATCATCGGGTATTTATTCCGAAATGGTTAAATTAGGAGAGGGTATTTCCCTTGTTACGGTGAAAAGAGCTTTGTCCGAAATGACGAGCGAGGGTGTTTTGATTTCCACGGGTTCGGGACGATCCACTGGTTATAACATAAGCATCGCTGGTAGAGTATTCGCTGAAATCGACGCTAAGGAATATTGCTCGATTGAGCCAGACAAGAGGCGTGGCTTAAACCGTTATAATTTTGATTTGTTCGCCGCATTGCCATCGGATATTTTCACGGAGAGCGAGTTGAAGGTTTTAAATGATGCGACTTTCGAATATGAAAAAAGAACTAAAGATTTGTCTCCGACAATCCAAAAGAAAGAGTTGGAGCGGCTTATCATTGAGCTATCCTGGAAATCATCAAAAATTGAGGGCAATACTTATACACTTCTTGATACGGAAAAACTGATTTTGGAAAATAAAACAGCGGTTGGTCATGATAAAAAAGAGACCCAGATGATCTTGAATCATAAGGACGCTTTTAATTTTGTTCGCGAAAATTCGGCGCAATTCAAAACGATTACGAAAAAGAATCTTGAGGAATTGCACGCCATTCTGGTCAAAGATTTAGGTGTCGGCTTGGGTTTAAGGAAAAGGCTTGTCGGTGTTGTCGGTTCTGTTTATCGACCGCTCGATAATGTTTATCAAATTACTGAAGCGGTTGAGGCGCTTGGCAGAGCGGTGTCTAAGGCGTCAACTTCTTACGCTAAGGCCCTAATTACGCTTTTAGGTATTAGTTATATCCAGCCGTTTGAAGATGGGAACAAAAGGGTTGCTCGATTGGCGGCAAACGCTGTTTTGTTGGCGTATGGTTTAGCACCTCTTTCTTACCGCAGTGTTGAGGAAAATGATTACCGCGAAGCAATGCTGGTGTTTTATGAATTAAACTCAATTACGTCGTTTAAGAAGATATTTATTGAACAATACGACTTCGCCGCACAAAATTACGCGATAAAATAGAGGAACAAAAATCGCCGACGCATAACGCCAGCGATTTTTGTTTCTTCCTATGCCGCGGCCATTTACGTCCAACAAGCCGTTTACCAGGCGTCAAGAGTTGCTTGACCTGGAATTGCTTGGCCTTGTGCTTGGCCGGGCCAAGCACAAGGCCAAGCGCGCTACCTTATTTTACTGGAGCTCGTCCAAATTGACGGGGAGCCAGGCCTGGCCCCGTACACGCGCCATTATGAGGCGAGAATGTAAATCTCGCGAATAAAAAGCATTGTACGGGTCCCATATAAGTATCACTTAAAGAAAGGCGAGTATGTGAGTTATAACTAAATTGTTTGGGTTGACCCTGACTCAGGCCTGCCCCGTATACGCGACATCGCGACGCGAACCTGCTTGCCCCGTAAAGCGGGGTAGGATTCGGGAGCGAAGAGCGTTATACGGGTCTCGTATAAGTATTATTGAGCAAGGGGCGTGTATGCGGAATTAAGCCAAGGTTATACAATTTGACCAGTGGCTGGGTTTGGAATAGAGTGAAATAATGATCGGCGATAGAGATTTTAAGGGAATTGTCAGTTTCTTAATATTTTAATATAAGAGTTAATAAAATAAAATTATGATAGATTCATTTCTGAGAGCGATATCAAAAACATTTTCTGCCTATAATAAATTCGGTTCCAGAAGCAATAAAAAGCTTTTCCCGATTCATAAATGGTTTGCGAAAGTTATCGGAGGTAAATTGGGTAAAGAGTATTTCGTCAGAAGCTTAGGAAGGGGCGGAGAAGCTATTTTGCATGGTAAATATTATCCTAAAACATTAGATATTTCTATTCTGAAGGGTAAGGAGATAATTACAACGGTTAGTTTTAAATTTGTTACTTCGAATTACAAACAAAATTCGAATAATTATTTCGAAAACTTACTTGGTGAGACCGCAAACATAAGAAGGATGAATGTTGGTTTCGCGCACTTTCTAGTTTTAAGAGCGCATACTCCTTATTATGATAAAAATAAGGGTAATTTGAGAGGAGAAGAAAAAAAGATAGAAGTTATAAACGAAAACGATTTGATGAAGTACATTAAACTTTTTAATGATTTAGATTTTCCGCATAAGCCAGAAGTATTGGGGATAGCTATAATAGATTTTGATAGACGAAAACGGGCTTATTTAGAAAACTTAAAAAAGTTAGGATTGACAGAGGAAACAAAGAATATTCTTGAGAATCAATTATCAGTAGAAAAATTCATTATGAGAGTGGCGGCACTATGTAAGTTAAAGTCTTAGACTATGGAAACTAACAAAGAAAAGCTAAACGGTGTTGTTTACACTCCCCAGTGGATAGTCGAATTGATCTTGGATCACATTGACTATAAGAGTGATGTTTATCAGAAAAGAATTATTGATCCTGCGTGCGGAGACGGAGTGTTTTTGGGAGAGATACTTACTAGGTTTATTATGGATGCAAAAAATGCGAAGATAGAAGATAAAATCATACAAGAAAAGATAGAAAATAATATATTCGGTTTTGATATAGACGAGAGTGCTATTGGAAAATGTATTTTTAGGCTTGACAATATTGCAAAAAAATACAGTTTTAAAAACATAAAATGGAATGTTTTTAAAATAGATAGTTTGGATAAATGTTATGTAGGTAAATTCTTTGATTTTTTCGATTTCGTTGTTGGAAATCCCCCCTATATCAGGATTCAGAATCTTGGTTTGGAAAGAAGAAAAAGGATTCAAAATGAATGGCAATTATGTGAAAAAGGGTCAACAGATATATTTATTGCTTTTTTTGAACTGGGTTATTGTTTATTAAATAAAAATGGAAAGCTCGGCTATATTACTCCTAATACCTATCTTAAAACGAGGGCGGGTGAAAATTTACGAAATTTTATAAAATTCCATAAAATATTAAAGACTCTTATTGATTTCGGCCATAATCAATTATTTGATAATGCTACAACATACTCTTTGATAACCATCTTAGATAAAAATCATAGAAAAAACATCTTTTCTTTATTCAAGGGTGATAAAGATAATATAAATTGCATTGACAAAGTGGATATTGAGAATCTGAATCGGGATAACTGGATTTTAACCACAAACACACCAAACACACCCAACACA
>CAZKCH010000016.1:0-10981 GCA_964551525.1 uncultured Candidatus Saccharibacteria bacterium | reverse complement strand
GAATTTTTTCTGTAATAAAATAATTCGCCTTGACATAAATATCCATTACCCGCTGAAACCAAGAATAAGTCCAGACCCTCACGGCAACGGGGGAGGGCGAGGCCTCGCCCGTCAACTGGATATTAATCCCGTTGAATAAAGAAATAAATTTTCCGGAAAAATCAGATATTTTTCCTTCAATAAAATCATTAGCAAGTTGATAACCGCTTAAAACCTTATCGATCGCCCCGTTCATTGGCGCTAAAATATTTTCGCCAAGCCACTGATTGTATTCGTCCAAATAGCCGACCGCGGCGCGCAACTCACTGCTCGCAATTAATTCTTTTGCGCCCTGACCGACATTAATAACATATTTTTGGATCGGCGGAACCAAGGTTTCAAATCCGCCCGCTTTGGCAAAAATCATTCCCTCAACCGCCAATGCGGCAAATAGTGTCAAAGCAATGGCGGCTCTCGGATTTAAAATGGGTAAAGAGATCTTGGGCAAAACAGCCTTCGGCAGCGTCCCATTTTTCTTCATTTTCACCTCTAACTGATGATTGAACTTTTCCGCCACGGCAATATAATTTTTGAGCCATTCTTCAGTCGTCACCCAGTTGCGGCCAATCTTTGTCGCCCGTAATTTTCCTTGACGCGCCCGCAATGACAAATACTCTTGCGTGTATCCGCAAAGACGGCTTGCCTCGTAGAGAGAAATATATTTTTTCTTATTTTCTGGCGCCATTATTAGATTCTCGATATCCGATATCTTCTTATATTAACTTATTCTCCTTTAAACAAGATACATAGTCAAGGGCCTTTATGTGTATAACTATTCAGGACATATCGGATCTTCTGAACTTGCTTATATCTTAAGCTTGCTTATTTTTGATTGCCAGATTACGCCGGACCACCACCCCAAAATCAACCCTTAATTATCCGATTGAATTGATTGTCATTCGGTCGGAGCTGACCAATAGCCGCGGCTACCCATGACAAACCCCAAATCCGCTAAGGTCTATCCCTGACTTCAACCCCAACCATAGCCCCATATCTTCATCTTTTAACTCTTGGTTACGGCCTTATCTTTCCATATGACCATGGCCTCATGACTATGGCCTCATACCCCCATAACCAAAACGTGGAATATACAGGCGATCGCCTTCATATTCCACGTTTTTGAGCTTATTTTCTCCGCCTATTTAGATCAAGGCAGGGTCCTCATGTTTTGAATGATACCTAGGGCCAAAAAAGTGGTCAGCATACTACTCCCCCCGTAACTTATCAAGGGGAGAGGGATACCAATAACCGGCAAAAGCCCCAAATTCATACCAATATTAGTTAAAGCATGGCTGATAATGACAATGACAAAACCAGCGGTGAAAATCCTGGGAAAATTGCTTTGACTGGCAAAACATATTCTCACCACTCTCCAGAGCAAAATCGCGAATGAGCCGAATACCAGCATTGCTCCCACTAATCCCCATTGCTCTACCACTCCGGCAAAGGCAAAATCGGTCTGGCTGGCAGGCAAAAAACCATATCGGATCTGGATAGCGCCCTTAAAACCATTGCCGAAAATTTGGCCAGAACCAATGGCAATTTTGGACTGGGCTTGATTCCAACCAATCTCCAAAGGCGCTAAAGACGGGGTGATGAAACTCATTATTCTCTGTTTATGATAATTCTGAAGAAGAAAAAACCAGCTTAAAACCAGAGTTATTATTCCGATGGCAGAAAGCAAAAGAAAGTGCTTTAGTTTAATACCAGAAATCAATAAAATTCCAAACCAAAGCAGGGCCAAAATAATCACAGAGCCCAATTCTGGCTGCATTAGAATTAAAACCGCTGGCAAAACCACGTACAAGCCGGAAATGACTATATGGCGTATCCGATATAGTTCCACGTGACGAGTTGAAAAATATTTTGCCAGTACCATCACTAAAACCAACTTGACGAATTCAATCGGATCTATTGATAAAAGACCGAAATCATACCAACCCCTAATGCCTTGTGCTCGAGGAACAAACAAGAGCCCGATTAAACCAATCATTGACACGATATAGAGAACCGGGATCAAAAACGGGCCGTCCCGGAAAAACCGCCAATCAATGGAACTGAAAACGAACATTGAAAATGCTCCGAAAACAATAAATATCAGTTGTTTCCAAAAATTCAAAAAATCACCTTGGTAAAAAGAGGCATTCCAAATAACAGTCAGTCCCAAGATTGATAAAAGAAGGGCAGGAATGACAATCTGCCAATCGAGTTGTATTAATTTAGTGCGCCAAGACATAAGTTATCTTGTTTAGTTATATTCACCACAAACGTGGAATATACAGGCGATCGCCTTCATATTCCACGTTTTTAGCTTTATTATTCTCATTAATTCCGATTATTCCGAAATTATGCCCGTGGCGGTACAGGAACATCGTCATCTTCTGCTCGCCCGCCAAGTTTATAAAAATCGCGCAAAAACCTGTCCTCTTCTAATTGAAAAACCTCAAAAATCCTTAAATGGCGCGGCTGCAGATTGAAAAATTCGCGCAAAAGTTTTATTTCCGCCTCGCAAGGATAAGGATAAACCCAAACACTTTTTTGAAGGCGATAAAAATTAAATTCTTTCAATTTTCCCCTGAACGCCTCTCTTTTGATCCGCCGGTCCTCGGGAATATCAAAAATAATCAAACGCCATTTTTTATCCCAGTTTTTTTGGCGCTTAATTTTAAGCTTATTGATCTGGTATTTGCCCGCCTCTTTTTCCCCTGCCGGCGTCAACCGGATATACAATTGATTATCGACAACTTCACCCGCAATTAATTTTTTCTTTTTTAAATAATAAAACGCATCTTTAACCGTCCTTTCTTTGGCGTCCATAATCTCTAATCGCCTTAGAACCTCGTTCCATCCATAAGAACCGCTTTTTCTCATCGCCACGGAAAAATTACACAATGACGCTAATTTATATAATATTTCTAACGAGGCTGAACCTTTTACGCGAGGCATATTATTATAGTTTAAAAATTTATGATCAAAAACTAACTATTATCATATTTTACGAATAAACAGAGAGTGAGTCAAGTGTCAACGCTCCTTAATAACAAAAACGTGGAATATGAAGGCGATCGCTTCCATATTCCACGTTTTTGAACTTGATTTGAGTGTATCGGTTGCTATTTTAGCCGCCGATCATCCTCAAGAACTCTTTTTCCGTAATAATTTTAACATTAAGTTTTTGGGCATTGATTAATTTTAAGCCAGCTACAGCTCCGGCAATGACAAAATCCGTGTTCTTACTCACAGACTCGGAAACTTCCCCGCCCCACTCCCTCACTCTATTTTTCGCCACTTGCCTGGGCATTGTTTCTAAGGCGCCGGTAAAAACAAAAGTTAGCCCTTTTAATTTTTGGCTGTTTTGTTTTGGTTTAGAATATTCTATTTTTATACCCGCCTCAGCGGATAACAACTTTTCCAAAAGCTCAATGCTTTTCCGGTCGCGAAAATAATTGAAAATCGATTTTGCCACGACTGGTCCGACATCCTGAATTTTTTCCAGCTCTTCAAAATTTGCTTTTTTCAGATTTTCTAAATTACCGAAACTCTCTGCCAAACCATGGCTCGTTTCCTCGCCGACGTTCCTGATGCCTAAGGCAAAAATGAATTTCGGAAAAGAAATATTCTTTTTCGCTCCGATCGCCCGAACTAAATTATCCGCTGCTTTTTGGGCAAAGCCGGGCAAAACAGATTTTATCTTGCCCGCATCATCAATAAAAAGAATGTCGCCGACTTTCAAGGTGAAAAGATCGGCCGGATCAGCAATTAAATTATTGTCGAGCAACTTATCAATAATTTTCGGGCCGAGTCCTTGGATATTAAAAGAATTACGGCTGACAAAATAATAAAACGATTCTCGTTTTCTGGCAAAACAGTTTTTGTTTTGGCAGCGCCAAGCCACTTCAGTGCCGGTTCTAATCAGGGAAGAGGAGCAGGCGGGACACTTTTTAGGCATCGAAAAACTCTTCTCCTTTCCCGTCCTTAATTCAGGTAAAACCTTGATAATATCGGGAATAACATCGCCGGCCCGACCCACCACCACCGTATCGCCTATTTTCAGCCCCAAACGCCTGATTTCATCTTCGTTATGCAAAGTGGCGCGGGAAATCACCACGCCCGCTAAAGAAACTGGCGCCAAGACCGCCACCGGCGTGATCGCGCCGGTGCGGCCAACCTGAAAAATAACGTCTTTAATGATCGTAGTTGTCTGTTTCAAGGGAAATTTAAAAGCGATCATGCCCCGTGGCGACTTGCCCGCCACGCCGAGCTTTTCAAAAATTTTAAGATTATTAACAATGACAACGATGCCATCCACTTCGTAGGGCAAATCCTCTCGGTGTTTTTGCCAAAATTCATGAAAGGCAAATACTTCTTTCAAGTCCCGGCAATGTTTATTGTATTTATTATTGGTCTTAAATCCCAGGGCCTCCAAAAACGAATGTCCTTGCTCGTGGGTCTCTTGGCCTAAATCAGTGACTAAATCGTAAGCATTGGAGTCAAGATGCCTCGATTGGGTGATTTTTGGATCTAATTGCCTGATTGAGCCGGCCGCCAAATTTCTCGGATTGGCGTAAATCGGCAAACTCTGCTTCTCCCTCTCTTTATTGGCCTGACTAAATTCTTTTTTAGTGATAACGGCTTCGCCGCGGACAATAATATCTTGGAGCAAGCCCTGTTTTATTTCGGCCAAGCGCAAAGGAATGGCTTCAATGGTTTTTAAGTTTTGGGTTATATCTTCGCCGATCCAGCCGTCGCCGCGGGTGGAACCGGTTGATAACACGCCTTGATGATAGTTTAATTCAATGGCCAAGCCATCGAGTTTTGGTTCGCAATAAAAATCCAAATGCGCCAAATCTTCTTTCGAAAGAAGTTTAGTATTCCTTTCCAGCCAATTTTCCATATCCTCTTTTGAAAAAGCATCGTCTAAAGAAAGCATGGGTTGGGCCCGACGAATTTTGTTGAATTTTGCTAAGGGCTTGCCGCCAATCCTTTGAGTCGGGGAATCAGAAACGATTAAATCAGGAAATTGCTGCTCTAAATCAAAAAGTTCCTTTTTCAAGGAATCTAAGGCCTGATCGGAAATTTCTTGGCGGTCTAAAACATGGTAAAGATAGCGGTGATGGTTGATCAAGCCCCGCAGTTTCTTTATTCTAATTTTCGCCGCTGCTTTATCCATAAAATGGCTTTTACCTTGAAATTCTGATTCCCCGCCGCGTGTCCTTGTAAACGCCAATTGATTTAACACAATAATTCAAGGCCGAACAATCCGAGCCGGGAGCAATAATCCAGACGCTGTAACTGGCATTATTATCGTCTAAAATTCCGGTTTTGGGCTGATTGGGCGTTTCCGGCAGCCAGCCAGAATATAGAGCCATTTCAATGCCAGTTTCGGCGGCGTAAAAAGCGGAAACAGAATTAGTGGTGTTGCGCAAAATGCCCAATTGGGAAGAAAAAAGCCCGGCAATGGCAAAAGCAATGACAATCATAATCGACATCACCATAATGGTTAGATAAAGAGAAAATCCTTTTTGGCAACGCTGATTTTCAGGCATGCTATTTGTTTTTATTAATATTGGATATTAAGATTGCGCTGGGAGATCGTGGTTTGCAGTCGCAAAACTGATTTTGATTCTGCTTTCTCGCCTTTTTTCTGCAAAACCAGATACAAAGAAACCCGCGGCTGAATTTTGCTGTCCTGGCCGGCGTCCGTTGAGTTAATTTTAAAAATAGTCACTTCGGCGCTGGCCGCGGTTAAAAACTGCTCGCCTTGGCCGAGAATGTTTTCTTTCAAGCGCTTAGTGGAAGCATCAAGGTAAAACTCCTGACATTCACCCAAAGAATTAATGAATTTAACTCCTTGGCCGCTCCGAGTAATTTCGTAATTATAGCCGAAAAGAGATAAACAAGCCGGCGGAGTTCCCAATTCTTTTTGCGCCATTCTCAAGGCCCGGCTGGCATATTCCATAAAATAAGACGATTGGTCGGTAATGGTCTGAAAAGCGAGCGCTCTTTTTTGCCCCTGAAATCCACTGAGAAAAACATTGGCGCTAATGCCGGTAATGACAACAAAAAGAACAACGCTGATTAAAAGCTCTATCAATGTGAAACCCTTATTATTTCGTTTTGGAATTGATGATTTCATCATTACCATTTATATAAATTCTCAATGACGGAAATGTTATGGCTAAGAGTTTTTTCTCGCCAGAAAACTTGAACGCTGATTTTCAGGACATCAGCGCCGCTCGAATCAATCGTGATTTTACGCTGAAAAGAAGTGAGCGCGCTGGCGCTGTAATTATAAAAATTACCGTCATTTCTAAGATATTTTGCCTGCCACGGCGTTAATGTTTGGCTCAAGTAATCCGCTTCGCAACCGGCAGTGCAGTCGGTCAAGCCATAATTCCATTGTTTGGCCGGATCAAGTTTATTGCTGTCGCGCAAGTTCCTGACGATCTCGATTCCCTCTTGGCTAAGGTAGCCGGCGATCAGACGATTGGCCGCCGTGGGCAAAAAGGCAGTTGTCCGGCTCATCAAAGAAAAAACACCGACAATCACGGCGCTGATGATCACCAAAGAAAAAAGAATCTCCAATAAAGTGAAACCGCGTTTGTTATTTTTTATCGCCATGATGGTTCAATTAGTAATCTCGATCAAGCCCAGCTTGTTAATTTTAACTTTCAGGTTCCTATTTAAATTATCCTTCAAAGCAAAAGTGATGATCGCTTCGTTGCCCGCCCCTGACAATGTCACCAAAGGACGGGGAGCGGTAAAAACAATGTGAAGGGGGGAGCTGGGCGCCAAGCTCGAAACCAGCAGATAATTACCGAGATTGATTGTTTCCACTATTTCTGGAAAGCCGCCGCAATTATTACTGCCGGGGTTATAAAGATGGTCTGGCGTTGGGTTGCTTGGATTTGGCGTTGAGTCATCACAATCAGCAAAAAGGATGTAAGAATTTGTGGCGGCATTAACATAAATGCCGTAGCCGCCCCGCGGCACGATTCCCTGAAATTGTTTGGCTGAGAGGGCCATGTCTTCCGCCCGCCGCAAATCCCGGCTTAATTTAGCCGTCGCATTTTCCAAGGAAAAATTTTTCTCGCCTAAGCGGAAAGCGGGAAAAATCAAAACCGTCAGCAATAAAACAATTGCCATCACCACCACTAATTCCAAAAGAGTAAATCCTTTATTCATCGTCTCTTTTTTAGAACGGAAAGATCTCTTCCCAGCCGGGCGCAGGCAACTGAGTCGTAATTTCATGAGTTATAAAAGCGGTCCGGCCCGAATTATCTGTTACATCAAGTCTTATTTCCGTGCCCTCTATATTTGAAAAAACATTGCTATTTAAGCAGCCATTTAATCCTTGGCATCCCTCATAAGCGCTAAAGGACACGCCGTCTTTTTTCCATTCTCTTCCAACGATCCGAGTCGCATCTTCCGAAAGGATGGTCCTTTTATTGGAAAGCCCTAAAGAATTGAGTAAATTGTCTTCTAAATTATCTCTAAAATAAACTTTGGCTTTTTTCAGCGGCCGGAAATTCGGCGAGTCACACGCCTGCCAGTAAGAATTATCTAAAGAACAAACAAAGTCAGCGTATAAATTTCTCCTCAACGTGATGTCGCGACTGTATGTTCGACTAACATCAGAAAGATCGCCAACAGTCAGCTCAATAGTATAAACACCGGCGGGTAAAGTAGAGGGCAGGGCATAATCGCAAAGCGGATTATTCGCAACACAACTAACTTCTTCTTTAATCACCTGGGTGATCTTATCCTTCACTTTCCAAGAACCGGTTTTAATATCTGTCTGGCCATTGGGGTCAGAAGAAATATTATTAATGCTTAAGACGCATCCTTGGTAACCAATACACAAAGCTGAACTCGCCCCAGCGCCGCACAAAGAAGCATCACAAGTAAAACCGGGAGTGGGCGCGCTATTAGCATCAACCGTAATTGAAACCGTGTCTTCGGCCGAACCCCCCTCTCCCCTCTGAACCATGGTCTTGGCCGTATATATTCCCGCCGAACCATAGGAACACAAATCCTTTACTTCAAAAGAATCGGGTGCGGTAATTTTCGCGGAAAAACTCCGGCCAGAAAAATCAGTGCGGGAAACCCAATCAGCGTCGGATAAGGAAAGATTAATACCGTCATATTTCGCTTCCCACGAACCATCATTATTCGAACCATCATTATTGCAATCAAAATGGAAATTAACCGTGCCCGTCATACCGCCGGCAACTTTTGATTTTAAACTAAATTTCGCTATTGGTGTGCCGCGAACAGGAGTGGCAGTTAGATCAACGCTCAAATCGACCACGCTAATTTGGACCGGAATACCGTCTCTGGAGTTGTTATTAACATCGCGGCAACGGGCAAACCCGCTGTAAGTTCCGAGCGCGCTAAAACTGGCTGCTTTTGAAGCAACGCAGCTCGGACAAGGAGAAGACGAAAGCGTCATTACTCCATTGTCGCTGGGAATAAATAAACTACAATTAGCGACGCCGTAATTGTCAGAAACATCTGATTTGAAAGTATAGGTCTTGCCGTTCTGGATTTGAATCGGGTAAGTTTGCTGGGCTTGAGTCCCGGTAATATATAGCTTGCCCACTGACGGCGGCGCAGAGTCAACATTCACGGTCACGACTTTCGTATCCGTTGCCTGACTCGTGCCCCTTTCCACCAAAACCCTGATGGTGTAATCATTGGTGGCAGAATATTGGCAAACATTGGCGGCAGTATAAGAAGTGGCGGTAGTGGCAGAAACTATTTTTTCGTAATCGCCGCTCCCATCTTCGCCGCAATCAAATTTATAATTAATGGTGCCAATCTGGGTGCCAGAGATAACGGCAGTGGCGCTAAAAAGCGTGTCGCCGTCGCCAGTAGTCGGAGTAACCGTTAAAGCAACAACTAATGTCCCGGGCGCAGTTTTAATTTCATAACTAGTACCGAACACATTTGGAGGAATTGAATTATCGCTGGCACCAACAATGATATAACAACTATTGGGATTCCCCGTTGGAGTGGTGGTAGAACCAACGGGCCGACAAACACCATTGGGACCAATATCAATCGTAATCGTATCTGCCCCAGAACAAACACTGCCGCTTTTAGTATTAACAATCGTGGCCCCAGCCGGATTTCCCCAAGTTCCTGGTGTCCAATCGCCGACATAATTAAAAACCGCCCAATCACATTTACTTAAACCTGCGTTGGAAACACCCATTTGGCCGCTGGGAAGATCAGAATAGCTAACAGTGTAATCGCACAAACCCGGAGGATTAGGTGAAGGCAAGCAGGCAGAATAAGCAAAAGCGTCGCCGCTGAAAAACAAAAGTCCAAAAAATAGCGCTAAAAATATTAATTCTAAGAGTATTCTTGTTTTTGCTGTTTTTTGTGCCATGGCCAAAAAGTTCATTGAGAAATTATCCTATTACTTTATTTTACTCGTCTCACGCCAAAAAGAAAAGAGCAAGATAGCACCTCCAAAGATCGGATCTTTGCGAGTGCTATTTACTAAAAAGAAAAGCCCAGTATTTGACAAAGAAGTTTAAAAAGAGGATATTGAAATATATAAAAGCATTACACTATGGCGGAACAATTAACGAAAAAAGATGTTAAAGAGGCGGTTGTCGAGGCATTAGAACCATTAGCTACTGCTATCCAGGGAGACTCTAATCAGATAAACGGGCGGCTAGATAATATAGAAACGGGCATCGAAGACATTAAACTACGACTTGATAATGTTGCTTATCGTTTTGAGGTGCAAGAGCTCGACCGCCGTATAAAAATACTTGAGTTTAAGTTGGGGGTAAAACCGCAAAGCTAATTTTAAAAAGAATTGATCCAGACCACTCCCGAAGCGCCGCTTCGGGCGTTTTAATTTGTCCTTTGTGCGAAGTGGAGCTTCGCACAAGCTTAAACCAAAAAGAAAAGAGTAAAATAGCACCTCCAAAGATCGGATCTTTGCGAATGCTATTTACCAAAAAGAAAAGAGCATTCCAGGAGTCGGACTCCTGAAGTCGGACTCCTGGAAAATCAATTGAGTTGCTAACTCTTGCCCTTTGCTGTTAAGATAGTAATTAGAGGGAGGATATACGACGTTTTGTTATAGCTAATAAATTATAGCTATGGATCAAAAAACCAAAGGCGTTATCCTCGGCGTTATCGGATACATTCTTTCACCATTATCTTGGTGGAACGACTTAATAATCAATATCCCTCTGTCATATGGTTTTGCCAGCCTATTTGGTTTAATTTCTGAAAAATTATTCTTCCCAATGATGATTATTGGGTATTGGGGGACCAATGTTCTTGGTCTTTTTTTAATGCATCACGGAATTAACCTGGCAACACAAAAAAAAGAAGGGATAAACATTAAAAACCAAATTTTAATGGTCTCGGGATACACAATTTTGATTGTAGTTTTAGTAAAACTCGGCGTTTTAAAACTACCAACGGCATATTTTAAATAATTCGCGATTGGCCAAACAGCTTGACAAAAGAGCTTAAAAAAACAATATTGAAGATAGAGTAGGTGTTGGCTCAAAACCACCAACAAATTCCAAAGAAAGGAGGTTTGCCGTGGTTACGATTCGCCC
The DNA here is from genome assembly GCA_964551525.1 of uncultured Candidatus Saccharibacteria bacterium. Taxonomy (GTDB): domain Bacteria; phylum Patescibacteriota; class Minisyncoccia; order Minisyncoccales; family GWA2-46-15; genus GWA2-46-15. The sequence continues at coordinate 350 of CAZKCH010000016.1, read as the reverse complement.
AGCACTTTGGCCATTTCTGAACCTGTCATTCTTCGTGGACGCGTTCGTCACGTGGCTCCATGAGATAGGTGTTAGAGTGCCTTCATGGCTTTACTCTAACGCTTACGGTGAAGATTTGGCCGCGGATCAGAAAGACATCCGGACCAGTTTGGTCTGGGGTCTCATGGTCAATATCGTTCTGGCGTTAGCAATCGTGGGTTTTGTGCGGCAACCTCTTGCCCAAAATCTCGCATTGCCGAATCCAGCACCGGTTGCCAATCCTGCACCGGTGATCGCACCTTTTCAACCTGCCCCGGTTCAGCCATCCTTGGCTCAGACTGAGCCAACCCACACCAAACACACCCAACACA
>CAZKCH010000015.1:0-11162 GCA_964551525.1 uncultured Candidatus Saccharibacteria bacterium | reverse complement strand
TCTTAAATGTTTCATGTTTCAAGTTTAATTTTTTTGTGCGGGCCTGCCCCGTATACGCGACATCGTGATGCGAACCCGTAGGATTCGAGAACGAAGAGCGTTATACGGGGTTGATTTTTTTCAATTTTTAAGCTAATTTTAAAAAGAGGCTCGCCCCGTGAAAATCTTTCATCTGGGCGACAAAATTCTATCAACTCGAGCCGGAGGCGATTCGCATAATGAGTATTGTTTTGTAAATATGCCTTGGCCGAGATTTGTACGGGGCCCCATCGTCTAGCTTGATTTAGGACGTCGGGTTTTCATCCCGAAAATCATGGGTTTAAATCCCATTGGGGCCATATAATAATTAACAAAAAATAACATGAAAATTTCTATTTTTCTTCCCGAGGCAGAATTTACTTCCGAACAGACGATAGAGTTAAAGGGCTTGGGAGAGGTTAAATTCGTCGAAAGCCGGAAAGAATTGCCGTTCGATAAAATTTTAGAAATGGCGGGGGGGTCAGATATTATTGCTCCTGATCCAGATGCTTTTGGCGGATTCGAAAAAGCCAAACCCGTTGTCATGAAACTTATAGAATCATCGCCGAATTTAAAAGGAATTTGTCTTTCCACGACTTCTTTTGGCTGGGTTGATCTGGATTATTGCAGGAAGCGGAATCTACCAGTTAGCAATGTGCCGGGCTATTCCCGCGAAGCCGTAGCGGAAAATGCTTTAGCTCTAACTTTTTGCTTGGCAAAGAAAATTATCATTACAGACCGCAAAACCCAAAAGGGTCAATATAAATTAGAAATGGGGACTGATTTAAAAGGAAAGATGTTGGGAATTATCGGATTGGGGAATATTGGTAGTCGTCTATCAGAAATGGCCTTAGGCGTTGGTATGAAAGTTATCGCTTGCGATCGAAGCCCTAAGCAGATTGCGGGCGTGGAAATGAAGTCGTTTGATGAGGTTTTGGCGGAGGCTGACATTATTTCTCTTCACGCTACCCACGAAGATAGTAATCGTGGCCTGATCGGTAAAGATCAAATCGCAAAAATGAAATTAGGCGCATTAATTATAAACTTAGTCGATCGTGATTTAGTTGACGAGACAGCCATGGCCGAAGCATTAAAATCGGGCAAAGTCGGCGCTTATGCTTGGGAGGGCGAAGATTTGGAAAATACGCCCTTGGTTGGCTTGGAAAACAGTATTGGTTTAAAGTGTTTTGGTTGGTATACACAAGGCACACTGGATAATCTTCATCGGATTTTTAGCGAGAGTATTATTGCCATGGCTTCGGGTAATCCTCAAAATAGAATCGCTTAGAGAAATTAGAAATTATGAGAACTCCATTTATTCGCTCCGGTTTTAATCCTCCGCAAAAGGCGGATTTGGGCAATTATTATTTATTACCGATTTCGGTTAGAAATACTATTGAGGACTGGTTGGTTTTAAAAAAGAATGCTCAAACTATAGTTCAGCTGCGAGGGAGGGGCTCGCGTAAGGACTGGCCTTTTTCGTGTTCGTTATTAGAGAATTTTAAGGATTTAGCTTGGTTAGAGATTTGCGCTAATTATAGACAACTTTTTTCATATATTATTAGGAATAAAAAAGACAATAGTTATGCGGGCTGTGTCTATATTTATCCCATCGAATTCTTTTATCCGGAATTAGCGGAAAAATACGATATTGATTTTTCTTTTTGGATTACAAAAAAAGAATATGACAAAGGCGTTTATGAGCAGATATTTAGGGATTTATTGAATTGGCTTATTCAGGAGTGGAAACTTCCTCGTGAGAAAATCTATTTGCGCAATAAAGAAATTCCCGATAATCTGAAATAATGGATCTTGATGTTGCCAAAGCCAGCGATTTGGCTGATCGGTGCGATCGGCGGTTGTATCGTTTTTTGGAAATTTTGCCCGGGGCGGTTTCTTGGCTGACGATTTTTTTAGCGATTTTCCTTTCCTGGAAACAGCCCTTATTAGTGGCGGTTTTTATCTTAATTTTTGATATTTATTGGCTTTTCCGCTCGATTTATTTTTCTTTCCATTTGCGGGCGAGCTACAAAAGAATGGAGCAAGCCAAAAATACTGACTGGCTGGGAAAACTAAAACAGATTCCGGATTGGGATAAACTTTATCATCTTTGTCTTTTAACCCTTTGTAAGGAGTCCTACGAAGTTGTCAGGGATACTTTTTCTGCGCTTTTAGCCAGCGATTATCCGAAAGAAAAAATGATTATCGTTCTGTCAGCCGAAGAAAGATATAAGGACCTGACTCAGGAAACCATGGCCAGGATTGAGCGGGAATTCGGCTCAAAATTCTTCCGATTTTTAACAACTTGGCATCCAGCCGATTTAGCCAGGGAGATCATTGGCAAGGGCGCTAACGATGCTTGGGCGGGTCAGACAGCGAAAAAAGAAATCATCGACGCGTTAAAAATTCCTTACGAGAAAGTCATTGTTACTTTTCTTGACATTGATACTTGCGTTTTTCCAAAATATTTCAGCTGTCTTTCGTGGCACTATTTGATCTCCAGGGAATCGGTAAAAAGCAGTTTTCAGCCCATTCCTCTTTTCATCAATAACATCTGGCAGGCGCCGGCATTTTCCCGGAATTTTTCTTTTTCTGCCAGTTTCTGGAACGCTTTAAGCCAGGAGCGGCCGGAGTTTTTAGTCACTTTTTCTTCGCATTCAATGAGTTTTAGGGCCTTGGTTGACGTCGGCTTCAAGCAGACAAACGTAATTTCAGACGACTCGCATATTTTTTGGCAGTGTTTCTTAAAATACGGCGGTGATTATCGGACCCAGCCCCTTTTTTACCCGGTGGCCATGGACGCCAACGTTGACAAGAGTTTTTTAAAGACGCTGGTTAGTATTTATAAACAGCAAAGGCGTTGGGCTTACGGCGTTCAAGAAATTCCCTATGTCTTTTTTAATTTCTCGAAGGACAAAAAAATTCCCCTCAAAACGAAAATTTTGCAGGGATTGTTTCTTTTCGAATCGCATTGGTCTTGGGCAACTAATGCCTTGCTCATTTTCTTTCTTGGTTGGCTGCCCGTGATTTTGGGCGGAGGCAAATTCGGTCAGGCCCTAATTCTGCATAATCTGCCACGCATCACCTCGGATCTGATGACGATTACCATGCTCGGCATTCTCGGGTCAATCTATCTGAGTTTGGTTTTATTGCCTCCTAAGCCGAAATCAAAAAATAATTTCAGTTATCTGTCTTTTATTTTCGAGTGGTTTCTGATCCCTCTGACCATGATTTTTTTCGGTTCAATCCCCGCTTTAGACGCCCAGACAAGATTGATGTTGGGAAAATATCAAACCTGTGTTTGGCCGACGGAAAAGTATCGTAAAAGTATTTAGCAGAATACAAAATACGAGTTATTCGAAGTGGGCTTTTTTCTCGAATTCCTCTAGTTTTTCTTTAAGCAAGGGATAATTTTTCAAGGCAAAATCTTTTTCAAGGATTTTTCGCGCTTCGTCTTTTGTTTTTTGGACCAATTCCAAATCTTTCAACGAAGCCATGGCTAGATCGGGCAAACCCCATTGTTTTTTTCCGGAAAATTCTCCCGGACCCCTAATCTCCAAGTCCATTTGTGATAATTCAAACCCGTCTTGGGCTTTCAGCATTGCTTCAAGCCGTTTTTTTGTTTTCAAAGACGGCGAGTCGGTGAAAAGAAAGCAATATGACTGGTGTTCGGCTCGGCCGACCCGGCCCCGCAATTGGTGGAGCTGGGCCAGGCCGAATCGGTCCGCGCCTTCAATCACCATAGTGGAGGCATTGGGAATATCAATTCCCACTTCGATTACCGAGGTGGCGACCAAAACATTAATTTTATTATTCTTGAAGTTCCTCATTATTTTTTCTTTCTCTTTCGGTTTCATCCGGCCATGGAGCATGGCGATTTTCAGATCAAGAAAAATCTCTTTTTCCAATTTTTCTTTTTCCTCTTGTACCGCTTTAACGTCCGTCCAACCCTGGTTTCTAACTCCTAACTTCTTATCCCTTGCTTCAATCCTGGGGCATATCACAAACGCCTGCCTTCCCGCTTCCACCTGATTCCTTATAAATTGGTAAACGCCTTGCCTTTGTCTCGGCGTGGCCACTTGAGTAATGATTTTTTTTCTGCCAATGGGCAATTGATCAAGGATTGATAAGTCCAAATCGCCGTAGATGGTCAGGGCCAAACTGCGGGGAATGGGCGTGGCGGTCATGGTCAGCAAATGCGGAACTTTTGGATTTTGGATTTTGGATTTTGGATTTTGCAATTTAGCTCTTTGTTCCACTCCAAATCTGTGTTGTTCATCAATAACGACTAATCCCAGATTTTTGAATTTGACGTTTTTCGAGATTAAGGCGTGGGTGCCGATTAAAATATCAATCTCGTTATTCAGGCATTTTTCCAGAATTTTTTGGCGGGAGATTTCCATTATTTCCCCTTTTAGTTTTTTGGCCATGATTTTATCGTCTTTGCCGGTCAAAAGAGCAATGGTGGGCTTGAAATCAAATAAAAGCTTGGCAATCTCTTTGAAATGTTGTTTGGCCAGGATTTCCGTCGGCGCCATGATCGCCACTTGAAAGCCGGCTTTAACCACGTTTAACGTGGCCATAGCGGCGACCACGGTTTTACCCGAGCCCACTTCCCCTTCGAGCAAACGGTTCATAGGATGAGGTTTTTCCAAATTCTTTAAAATTTGCCAAGCGGATTTTTTTTGGCAGTCAGTCAGAGTGAACGGCAATTTAGCCACGAATTTTTTAATCAAAGGCAAATCAAGGGGAATGGAATTAGCTTTGGTTTGAAGAATTTTTATTCTTTCTTTCAAAACAAAAAGCTCAATCAAAAAAAGTTCTTGGAAAGCGAGCCGTTTTCTGGCCATCGCCGCGTTATTTAAAGAATCGGGAAAATGGATTTGCCAGATGGCCTGGGAAAAACCCGGAAAGCGGAACTCTTTTAGAATTTCATTGGGCAGAAATTCTTTGGCTTCGTTTTTGAAATTGGCGAGTAGCGGTCTGATGATCGTTCTCAGCCAGCGCGAAGAAAGGCCGGCGGTTTCCGGATAAATCGGCATCAACCCCGCCACCCGACTATGCTGACTAATGTCAGCTTCGTCGGGCAGGCCTTTTTTGTCAGAAATAATTTTTTCGTAAGAGGGATTATTAAGATAAAGCCCTTTTTTGCCTTGGCCAATGCGGCCAGTCATGATGACTTGATCGCCGGGTTGGAGAATATCAGTGATGTATGGTTTGCCAAACCAGACCACGCGTAGAGAGCCGGTTTGGTCATTAATAATTGCTTCGGTCAGAGTTATGCGCCGGCGCCAGGCCAAGCGAGAGCTGATTTCAGAAATTTTTCCCTGAATGGCAACGTCGATTTTCGTTTTGAGCTGGCTAATGGGAATAAAATGAGAAAAATCCTCATAGCGTTGAGGAAAGTGATAAAGGAGATCGCCCAAAGTTTCTATTTTAAGAGCCCAGAGCCGTTTTTGCAGCACCGGTCCAATACGAGGAATTTGCGAAACGGGAGTAGAAAAATCCATAATGCCCCCAAGAGGATTCGAACCTCTATCAGAAGATCCGCAATCTCCTATTCTATCCATTGAACTATGGGGGCGTTTAACCATCTTTACTCTACAATTAATTTTCACTATAATCAAATTGTAATCGATCTGACATAACAACATATACGGTCGTTGATGGTGATATGGCAAAAACAAAAGAACTTAGAGAGAAAGTTTTAAAAATTACGGGTGGCGCCTTTTCTTCGTTAGCCGACCTGATTTTATTTTTCTTGATCTCCGGCTATGAATCTGTAGTCGACCCAAGGTTTTTCAGGTCTCTTCCCTATACCCTAATGAAAACAGAGAAAATTAGAGAAACGATCGAGGCCTCAAAAACAAAGAGAGCTTTAAGATATATTCAAGAAAAGGGATGGGTTGATGAAAAGTTGAAGGTTAGTAAAAGTGGCGAGCAAAGGATAAAGGATATTTTGCCCATTTCCCCCGTTTATCCGTCTTGGGATCAGAAATGGTATTTGGTGAATTTTGACATTCCGGAAAAGTTTTTTTTGAAAAGGAATATTTTTCGGGTAAACTTAAAACGATTAGGGTTTGCAAGGCTTCAAAATAGCATTTGGATTTCCCCCTACGATTTTTTGGGTAATGTCCAAAAGATTATTGAAGAATATCAATTAGAGCCCTATGTAATCTTCTCGATTGCTCCGAAAGTCGGACCCTTAAAAGCAAAAAAATTAGCGGAAAGGATCTGGCATCTCGGAAAGATTCAAGAGGAATATAATGCTTTTATCAAGAAATATGAAGCCGGGGGGCAGGCGTTTTCGCCTTTTGAAGCGATTAATGATTATCGTTTAATCTATGAAAAAGATCCGCGGTTGCCAAGAGAGCTTTTGCCCGTTGATTGGGAGGCGGAAAAAGCGTTTAAGATATACACTGCGATTTATTCAAAATCTTATTTAAAATTTAAGCCAAAACTTTCGTGACATAAAACAGATGCGGTCGTATATGATGTTATGCCGGATTGACTAAGAAAGAGTGGTGTTATGGTTCAAACCAGCAATATATGCTTAAATTAGTTTTGAGGAGGAGACGCATAACGGCTCGTGCAAAAGTTTGCTAAACTTTGACTTCGAAAGGGGTCCAGTGGGTTCGACTCCCACCTCCTCCGCCTTCGCCACGCTGAAGCGTGGCTACGGCGTGACAAAGTCCGCCATAGACACGCGAAAGCGGGCTTCGCCTCGGCTTCGGCGTGACACAGCCCGTTATTAATAGCAATTTTAGTGAATGAGATTTATATGTACTATGTTTATAGTTTAAAATGCAAGGATGGATATTATATAGGTTGCACGGATAATCTAAAAGATAGAATTGAAAGACACAAAGGGGGTCAGGTGCCGGCTACAATAAATAGATCGCCTATAAAACTAATTTTTTATTTCGCCATTAGCGACAAATACAAAGCTTTCAAATTTGAAAAGTATTTAAAATCCGGTTCAGGTCGGGCTTTCATTAAAAAACATTTATTGTAAGCTCGTGCGAGACGAGGCCTCGCGCAACAAGCTTGGGCGAGGTCTGGCTTAGCGCAACGGTTTGGGGCAGCTGCGGCTGACCACAATCCCCCAGACCTGTTTAGCACCGGCCCGTTTCAGGACTTTGGCACTTTCTTCCATGGTGGCGCCAATAGTATAAACATCATCAATTAAAAATACATTTTTCCCCTTAATCATTTTGGCAAGGCGCATTCAAAGGCGCCTTTTAAGTTATTTTCTCTTTCTTGGCCCGATAGTTTCATTTGCGGGATAGTGTTTTTTATTTTTATCAGGCAATTACTAATCAGCGGTAATCGCCATTCTTGTTCCAAGTGACGGGCGATCTCTTCGGCTTGGTTAAAGCCGCGGCTTTTCAGCTTCTTTTTCTCCAAGGGGACAGGGACGAGGACAAAATCAGCCGGGACTTGCTTCTCTATCAGGGCAAAATGGGATACAATCAAATCAGACAGGGATTTTCCCAGTTCTTTGACATAAGGAGCATATTTGCACGCCTGGATAAGTTTTTTTACCAAAAGGGCTTCATAATCAGTAGCGCAATAAAGACCGTCAAGAGTTTTATCCTGACAAAGAGAGCATTGGCCTGCTTGCGGTAGCCGCGATGGCTTCAGGCAAAGGCAAAAGCACGATTTTAAAACATCAATCGTGGCCAGGCAGTCCGGGCACAGATACTCGCCTTGTCTTTGGCAGCCAAAGCAAAACTTGGGAAAGAAGGATTCTTCTAAAAAAGCAGTGATTCTCCGGAAAAGGGTTTGTCTGTTTTCTTGAAGCATATTGTTCTGATTTTATGATATAATAAAAAATTAGAACAAGACAATTTTTAATTTCATACGGGGCATGGCTTTTATTCATTTCAATTTGGCGAAGAAGAGCTGTCTGGGCATTGACATCGGTTCTTCGGCGATAAAAATCGTTGAGCTTTCCCGCGCCGGGGAAAGAATTAAATTGGAGGCCTATGGCGAAATCAAGGCCGAGGCCATTTTCGAAAAACCCTTTCGCACCTTTGAGAAAAACACGCTTTCTTTCCAGAATCTCGACGTGGCCCGGGCGATTGAAGGGATGATTGACGAGGCGAAAATGTCTACCCGCAGAGCCGTCTTCTCTATCCCGGATTTTTCCACTTTTTACACCACCATTTCTTTGCCCTCAATGTCTTTTCAGGAATTAGACCAGGCCATCCGTTTCCGCGTCAGGCAGCAAATACCCGTTCCTTTGAATGAAGTCACCTTGGACTGGTCGATTATCGAAGGCAGAGCGGATGATAATCCGGGGGAGAACATCAAAGTTTTGTTAGTGGCCGTGCCTAATGAAATTATTAGCCAATATCAGGATATCAGCCGGCTGGCAAAACTTGATCTTTTCGCCTTAGAAGCAGAGGTCTTTGGTTTTTTGAGGGCGGTTAATCCGCCTAAAGATAAAACCATTGCCTTGGTGGACATTGGCGCCCAAAGCGTCACTTGTACCATTATTGATAAAGGGGTTTTAAAACAAAGCCGTTCGTTTGAGCCGGCAGCCAATGAAATTACCGAGGTTTTAAGCAAATCAATGCAAGTTGATTTTAAAGAAGCAGAGCGGTTGAGGCAAAAATATGGCTTGGCGGAAACAGAAGACCCGATTTCCCGAACCGTTAAAGAAGTGCTTTCGCCGATTGTCGACGTCATTATTTCCGAAGTGCAAAAAACCATTCAGAATTTTTATGAAGGCGCGCTCAAGGCGCCGGCGCTGATTGTTCTTGGCGGGGGCATGGTTTTAATGCCCGGTTTGAAAGAATATTTCATGGCCAAGACCAATATCGCCACCGAAGTGGTTAACCCGTTTTTCAGCGCCAATATTTTTTACCCCCCGATTTTAGAAAATATTTTAAGGCAACTGGCGCCTTCTTATGCCATTGCCATTGGCGCGGCAATGAGGGGGCTTGAATAGCCGATATAATTAAAAAACATGGATATTGATTTAATTCCTCAACAGCAAACAGAACAAAAATCGCTTTGGCGGTTAATTTCGCTATATCTGTCTGTTTTTTTGCTGATCGTGTCTGTCGCCGCGTCTCTTGTCTTTCTTCGGATTAACCGCGGCCTTGATGAGAAAGTAACGGCCATCGATACAGAGTTAGTTAAAGGTAAAACGGCCAAGGAAATTGAGGCAGAAAACCAGGTTTTGAGCAGCCAAAAAAAGGTCTCGGCTTTCAGTCAACTGCTCCAATTAAGGAAGCCGGTGACAGAAATTTTGGATCTTTTAGGGGAAAATATCCACCCCCAGATTATTTTTAATAAAATCGATTTCAGCGCCAAGGATAACTCGGTTTTTATCGCCGGTTTGGCTGATAATTTCCAGGTTTTGGGCCAGCAGGCGCTGCTTTTTAAGAAGAATTCCTTCATCGAGTCGGTTAACCTGGAAAATATCGGCATTGAAAAAACAGGCGGCGTCGGGTTCAGCTTCGAAATCATTTTTAAACCGGAAATCTTCTGATGAAAAAATATCTTTTAATCATTTTCAATCTGGCGGCGATTCTGGTTTTAGTCCTGGTTTTGATTTTGCCTCAATACCAGCGGTTTCAGCTTTTGAAAACCGATTTTGCCCAGAAGGAAGCGGATTTAAAAGCAAGGCAGGACTATAATCAGACCATTGCTGACTTGAAAAAAGAGCTGGACAAGTATGGCCCGGAAATGGAAAAGATCAGCTCGGCCGTGCCCGCCGACCCCTTTTTTCCCTCTTTGCTTGATTATTTGCAGGCCACGGCTTCTCAGGGGAAATTAGTGATCAGGAAAGTTGCTCTTGGCCAGGCCAGCTTGGTTTTAGATAATCCGGCCGTGGAAAAAAGAGTCATTTCCCTTGAAGTGGCCGGTTTTTATCCTGACTTTAAGAATTTCATCGGCGAACTGGAAAAAAGCAGCCGGCTGATCCAGGTAGAAACATTTTCCATTGCCAAGCCCGAGAAAGAAATAGTTTTTAACTTCAACGTCAGTTTGAGCGTTAATTTTTTCAGCAGCGTTAACAACGTTAGCCAATAACTTTTTAATATGGCCATTGTTTTTTCTAAAGCCAGAAAAAAACAGCAGAGCTTAATCGCTGTTTTTGCTGTGGTGGCAGTGGCGACGGCCGCGGTTTTTTACTTCGGCGTTTTAAGAAAGCCGGTAAAAGAGGGAGTAATCGCTTCTCGGCCGATGCGGCGGGTGGAAATTGATTTCAGTGTTTTTAGCCAGCCGATTTTAAAAGAAATGAAATTGTTCAATCAAATCAGCGAATTCCCGGGCGAGACAAAAAGAGAAAACCCATTCACCTTTTAATAATGTCTTTAATCCAAAAATTACTGAAAAAGGGAATGATCAATCGCGAGCGGGCGATTGCTTTTGAGACCGAAGTAAAAGCAAAAAGCAAAAAAGAAGAAGAGGTGATATTGGAATCGGGCGTAGTGGAGGAAAAAGCCCTTTTTGTTTTGAAAAGCGAGGATTTGAAAATTCCTCTCAAAGAAGTACAAGCCGAGGAAGTACCTTTAAGGGTTTTGGAATTGATTCCCGAGGAATCGGCCCGGTTTTACAAGATGATCCCGTTGGCGAAGAATGATAATATTCTGGAAATCGGCATGATTTATCCCGAAGACATGGTCAATCAGGAGGCCTTAAAGTTTTTGGCGCGGCAGGGAAAATGGCAGAGCCAGGTGTCATTGATTACCATCACCACTTTCAGCAAACTTTTAAAGCAGTATCGCACCTTAAGGAGAGAGGTGGAAAAGGCCTTGGGCGAATTGGAAAAAGATATTCATGACAACAAGACAAAAAGAGAGGGCTTGATGCCGACGGAAAGCGAATTTGCCCGCTTGGCCGAAGAAGCGCCGATCACCAAAGTGGTGGCGGTCATTTTAGGCCATGGCGTTGACGGCCAGGCTTCTGATATTCACATTGAGCCGACCGAAGAAAAGTTAAGGGTGAGATACCGCTTGGACGGCGTTCTCCATTCCTCTATTTTTTTACCCTTGAAATTATTGCCGGCGGTTATTTCCCGGATTAAAATTTTGTCCGGTCTTAAAATAGACGAAAACAGGATTCCCCAAGATGGCCGGTTTACCACCCGCGTTGATGATAAAAATGTTGATTTTCGGGTGGCCACTTTT
>CAZKCH010000014.1:0-11851 GCA_964551525.1 uncultured Candidatus Saccharibacteria bacterium | reverse complement strand
TTCTTAATAAATGTGACTAATTCGGGAGTGACCATATTTTTGCTGTTAAAGATTATTATGATATTTCATTTTAGCAGAACTTCGGCTAAAAATCACGAGAAAATATCGTTAAGTCCCGTCATCAAAAACCCGCGACAAATACGTTCTTAATTCGCGAACCACTTTTTTATCCCTAAATTGACTTAACAATCTTAAAACGTCTTCTATTGATATTTTTCTATTCAGGGCATGGTTAAGTTTTTCCATTTTTACTTTTTCTATTTTAGAAGCGGTTTTTATCATCTCCTTACCTTCCTTCAAGTAATCTTTCGACGCCTCGGAAAAATTCATTTTTTTGTACTTGATAGTCTGGCCAAGTCCTTTCAAAGAAACGGTTCTCACTCGCCTTCTTTTGAAAATTGAATTAAGATATATCTCAACGCCGTACCTTGTTTTTGCGATTTCATCCAAATGCCCCAAAAGATCTTTACGCCAATATGCTCTTTCTCCGGAAAATACTTTCAACTGTGCCAAAAAATCCTTGCCATAATAAATCTGACCGATTACCCCTCTCGCCTTTTCGGTCAAAAGCGGTAAAACTAACTTTTCTAAATGTTTTTTTTCTAAACCGATTAAATCAGCGTCGAGAAAAACAACGATCTCGCCTCTCGCCGCCCGCACCCCAACCGCCAAGGCCGCGCCCTTGCCGTGATTTTTAACAAAACTAATCAGCTTAATTTTGTCACCAAATCCTTCTAAAACCTCTTTGCTTTTATCGGTTGATCCGTCATTGACGCAAATCACTTCTGCAGCAAAACCGGAATCTAAAACCGCCTTGACCACACTGGCTACGGTTTTCTCTTCGTTAAAGACGGGGATGATAACTGAAATATTTCTCCCTTGGATCATATTACTTTATCTGTTATAGGCGCGCTTTATCGTTTTCTTGTAAACAACCTGAAGTTTTCCCATAAGACAGCTAATTTATTCAATCCAAGACCAGCTGAAATGCTTTTTTGATGATGTCTAAAAATCGTGAAATTGTCGTCAACAGAAATAATTTTCTCCTTTTTATTCCATTTATAAAAATGCTCAACGTCCATTGCTATTTTAAAAGTCTCGTCAAATAAACCGTATTTATTGAATATCGCCATTTTCATAAAGGTATTCGGATGAGAAAATTTATTCATAAAATGTATGATCAGCCCTAAAAGATTTTTTCCGGTCAAAACAAAAACCCTATTACCAACTCTTCTAATATCGTTGCCCGTGATCACATTCGCCCCTGGGTTTTCTTCAAATAACTTAACAACTTTATCCAAAGACTCAGGGGAATAGTAATAATCATCGCTATGAAGAAAATGTAAAACCTCCCCCTGGGAACTCCTAATGCCGACGTTCATGGCGTCAGCAATGCCTTTGGGCTCTGATTGAATAACTCTGGCTATAATATCCGGATTCTCCCGGATATAATCCTCAATGATTTTTATGGTCCCGTCTTGGGAAAATCCGTCCACGAATACGTGCTCAAAGTTTCGGTAAGTCTGGCGCGAAACTGAGTCCAAACATTCTTTTAAAAACCTTTCGCTGTTTTTAGTGCAGGTAATAATGCTAATAAATGGCTTTGCCATATAGATTATTGTTTAGAAAAAATATCTTTTTTCACCATCTCTTTAATAACATCTCTCGCCACCTCAAGCTTTTTACGGAAAACTAATGACGCCCTCCATTTCTTCTCTTTGATAACGTGTATTAATCCCCTCAAGGCGACAAACTTTTTTTTCTTCTTTGAAACTAGTCTGTTAAGAAATATTTCCACGCCGTAGCCCGCTTTAGCTATCCTTGATAAATAAGGTAAAAGAATCTCTTTTAAATAAGCTCTCTGGCCACTAACGAAAACATCAATGGGAAACTTATAACGACCTTTTTCATTAGCGGCTACACCGATGACCGCCGAAAAACCGCTATTTAAAATAGGATCCAAAAGATCATTGAGATGTTTTTCGCAAAGATTTAAAATGTCCGAATCTGTAAAAATAATTACCTCTCCCGCGGCCGCCTCAATTCCCGCGGCCATAGCAAAACCCTTGCCATGATTTTTTTCAAGATTAATCACTTTTATTTTATCTCCAAACTCCTTTAAAATTTCCTGGCTTTTATCGCTGGAACCATCATCAACACAAATAACTTCCCTGGCTCTATTCCATTCCAAAACCGCCGCCACTACTTTGGCCACGGTTTTCTCTTCGTTAAAGACAGGAATAACTACAGAAATGCTTTTTTCTTGCGCCATATTCCTTTATCTTACCCGACGCCCGAAATCGCGCAAGCAGTTTTACAATTCCAACTCGCTCACTTTTTGCCAATCGAGTTCGTTGAAAACAATGATTTTGTCATCGCCGATGATATACAAATAATCGTTGAGGTAAATCGCCCGCTTGGCCGCAATACCGCTCGCCGCTTTTTTCATTTCCAGGCCATTGTTCTCATAAGAGAAAACATAACCGCCTTGACTGCCGGGCAAAAAGAATATTTTATGTTTGGCGTCCAAAAGAAAAGCATGATGGGTATTTAAAATATCAGACCAGGATTCGTTTAAGATGTATTTCCCCGCCTCAAGCGGCTTGGCCGGATTACTGACGTCAAACAAAGAAATCTTTACCTGCCAATTCTCGCGGCCAATACCCAAAATCAAACCATCGCTGATAGGATGCAAATAAGCGGAATAGCCCGGGATTTTCAACTCGCCGGCCATCACTGGATTCCTTGGATTAGATAAATTCAAGACATAAAAAGGATCGGTTTCTTTGAAAGTCACCAAATAACCCTTTTCTCCGATGAATCGGGCGGAATAAATCCTTTCGCCCAAACCCAAGTCCTTGATTGAACCAATGGTTTTTAAATTGCTGTCCAAAACATAAACGTCATTCACGCTTTGATCAGCGCTACTGAAAAGCCCCCAACCCCACCAGCGTTCGCCCGCTGTGATTGCCACGCGCAAATTGCCGTCATATTCATCGATGGAAAACTGATTGAGAAGATGGCCCGGCACTGATCCGTTAGCCGCCACTCTAAAATCATCAAGGCCGATTTTGACCAAGCCGGTTTTTTCCAATTCCCGCTGATGCAATTTCAGATAATCGGAAAAACGATTGGTTAATTCATTCTCCGCTTTCAAACGATCGTCCTGATTCAGAGAATTCCAATAGTCGCCTAAGAGATACTGCAATTCCGTTATTTTCGTCTGCTGATTCAAATCATAACCGGCTAATTTTTCTATTTTGGCAATCAAGTTAACGGGAAATAAATCACGCGCCTTTTCTTTGAAAAAACCCAAGATAAACTTGGCCGTGTCTTCATAATAGGAATAAGCGGCGAAAAGAGATGTCTCTGACATATAAACCGTGGTGGTGCCGGAACTGCCGACAAAAGAAACCGTCTTTTCCGCTTTGCCGGTCTGACCATCCAAAATCAGGGCCGTAAAAACGCTGTCCGTAGGGATAATTTCTTGCGGATGATAAATATCAAAGCACCTGACCGACAAAGACACGCCCCCGACTTTCATAATTTCAATCGGGCAAAGCCGGGATTCGCTGACATAAGAACGGGTGATCAGATAAATTTTATCCTGATAAAGCCGGGCCGATACCAAAGCGCTGTTTTCGCCATATTCTGCCTCCCATTTTTTTTGGGGATTTTTCGGATCAGAAACATCATAACCAAAAACGCCTTCATTAGTAAAAATCGCCAAAGTATTTTTTGATAAAAGCAGATTGCCGGTTTTATCAATGGTAGAAATATTTTCCAAATCAGCGGGTGGAAAAGCATTGATCACCTGCGTTTTCGGCGTTTCCATTGGCGGCATAATGGACTTATCGCTTGACTCCATCAAAAACGGGGTGCGCCAATAATAACTCTCGCGGGAAAAATAAATGTTTTTGCCGTCGGTTTTAACCACATCCGGCTCATCGATATTTTCCACCTGGACATTAGTTCCCGATACCCGCTCGGCTGTCCCACCGCCATCTTCTCCTTTGCCCATGCCCGCCGGCACCGGCATTAAACTTTCTGCCCTGAAATCACCGGCGCCAATGCCATAACTATATTCTTGACCCATGGCTTTTGCCAGATAATCCCGGAAATCCTGCTCGGAAATGAATTTGCGGAACGCGGACGAAACCGTGAAAATCTTGGGCAGTTTTTCCTTAATATAAATCGACAACTGCGACAATTCTTCCCCGCAGGAAAGATAGCTGACGCCAACCGCCGCGGCCAGCATCACCAATAAAACTAAAACGGAAACCCTTTTATCAACTGGCTTAGTGAAAATACTCATAATTTTATCTTTTAGTTTATTAATTAATAAAATACAGATTGCTGCGAAAAATTAGTTATCTATCTATTTTCTCCTATAAACTCGATCTCTTTAACTCGCCCCGCGCCTAGATCAACCGTGGTTTGCCACTGATTGCCGTTATTACGATAAATTATCATTGCCTCCCGGGCCGGAAAAACCTCTATCTCCCCGCCTTTTTTAATTAACTTCGGTTGAGGCATTGATGATCTGATTTCCCTGATGCCGGCTTCTTCGGGAATCTCTTTTTTCACCGCTTCGCTTTGCTCGCTAATATCTTGAATCCGCATTTTTTCCGATTGGCTAAGCGCCGATGGAGTTAAAATTGTTTCTTTGAAATTGCCGACTTTCTTTGTTTTAAAATCGACTTCCACCAGGAAAACACTCGCTGTTTCTTGAATCATTATATAACCGCGCGAATCAGCCAATTGGGTTTCCTTGATAATCGCCCCCTGCTCCATTAACGCCGTCACCCGCGGATCCTGCATGGCAATTTCTTTTGCCAGAGCCGCACTCGGCAAAGGAAATAAAGAACTGTTTGAAAAAACAAGAACCAAAGCAATCAAAGCAAAGCCCACGGGCGCGGCTTTCAAAAATAAATCAAGGACAAAAGCTTGTTTTTGCGCCTTTTGATAGCGGGAAAGCAAAAAATAGCGCAACTGGTGTTTGTGCCCCAAAAGCTCGATTTCCGGCAGTTTCAGTCCCTCTAATTTTTTAACTAAATCATTAATCTCCATATAATAGAACGCTATAAACCTTGATTCGTGGCATTGATCTGTTGCCTTAGCCGCGCCAGGCCCCGGTGAAGCAAGGATTTAATCGTGCCCTCGCTCTTGCCCAAAATCTCTCCAATCTCTTTAATTTGCTTATTTTCAAAAAACCGCAAGGCCAAAACCCGCTGGTATTTTTCCGAAAGGCCGCTGATTTGCTTTCTGATTGCCAAAAAGTCCTGATGCTCTTTCAATTTTTCCTCGGCTGAAGAGATGCCTTCCAGAATATCTTTTTCAAAAGCCGGTTCAGCAATGGCGGCCAGAGACGCGGTCGGCTTTTTTTTCCGGAAAAAATTCACCACTTCATTGGCGGCAATCCGGTAAAGCCAGCTGGAGAATGACACTCCTTGCCACTTAAACCGCGGCAAATTCTTCATTGCTTTCAAAAATGTTTCCGAAACCACGTCTTGGCTGATGTCGATGTCGCCGGTGCGGCGCAAAACATAACCAAAAATCTTTTGATAATGTTCGTCATAAAGCCGGCCAAATGCGGCCGGGTCCTTTTTCACCCTTTTAATCAGTTCTTTTTCTTCTTTTAAGGTCATGGCTTAAGCCGAGTGTTTTATCTCAACGATATCGCCATCTTGAACAACATATTCCTTGCCCTCGGTGCGCAACAAACCCTTTTCCCTGGCTTGAGCATAGCCGTGGCAATCCAAAAGCGCTTGCCAGCCAATCACTTCGGCTTTGATAAAATTGGCCTCAAAATCAGTATGGATTACCCCGCCCGCAGCCGGCGCCAAAGTTCCTTTTTTGATGGTCCAAGCCCGCGTCTCGTCCGGCCCGGTGGTCAAAAACGTAATCAGATCCAAAAGCTCGTATGACTTTTTGATCAGCAAATCCAGCTCTGATTCTATCCGCAAACCCAGAGATGCCCTCTCTTCCGTATTAAAAGTAGCGGCCTCCAACTCGGTCAGAATATCAATAATCAGATAAGACCAATTATTTTTTTGAAAAACGCTGATGATTTCCCCTGGCACCTCCCCATCCTTGCCATTAAGCAAGTAAAGCCGCGGCTTCATGGTTAAAAATTGACAGGAGCGGATAACAACTTTTTCCTCATCGGTAAATTCCTGCTCTACCAAAACCTTGCCTTGCTCTAAAAACGCCTTGGCTTTACTGATGGCAAGAAACTCTTTTTCCGAATCCTTCTTGCCTGCCCGCGCTTCTTTAGCCAAATCGTCAGCTCTCTTAGAAATTGTTTCCAAATCCTTAAGAATCAGTTCGGTGTCTAAAATTTCTTTGTCTCTGATCGGATCAATGCTGTTTTGAGTATTAATAATATTCGGGTCGGTAAAAGCGCGGAGAATATATAAAATGGCATCGGTCTCGCGGATATTGGCTAAGAATTTATTGCCCAAGCCCTCACCCGCGGCCGCACCCTTAACCAAGCCGGCAATGTCAAAAAACTCCACCGTCGCATAGATTTTCTTAGCTGATTTTTCCAACTCCGCTAATTTATCCACCCGCTCATCCGGCACGGCCACCACGCCCACGTTCGGATCAATAGTGGCGAAAGGATAATTAGAACAATCAACCTGCTTTTTTGTCAGGGTCTGAAATAAAGTGGATTTGCCCACATTGGGCAATCCAACAATGCCAATGGAAAGATGGGAGGCCATTGTTTTAGTTTAAAGCAAAACGCGTAATTTGACAAAAAAACAATTGACTATAACGCGGTTTTTATGCTTTAAGAAGAGTATTCTGCGAACCGGCAGAAAAACATTGAAAAAGGAGAAAAGACATGACTGGCTTTGGTTTTTCTTTAAAGAAAAACGGGGGCGGTAGCGGAAATGTGCCCGCATTTCCTCGCACTTTCCGCAAACAGGGGAAACCGGATGTTAAAATCATGGACACCATCCAGGATCCCAGAACGAGCGTCAGGGAAACCCAGATTCCATTTTCCTGGGCAACCCATCGGGTCATAACTCCAGGTGGTAAGCTGATCGACCTGGAAGCCTACATCCACCTCATTGAAGAGGAGGGATACGAAGAAGTGTTATAAACCGAGGACGGCAGAGGAAAACCTCTGCCGTCTTTACTTGAAAACAAATCGGTCGAGGTCAGACCTCTGCCGAAACTTGACGAAAAGGCAATTTGGGAGTTTAAAGAAAGTAGAAAGCCTTATCCTTGTTCTTTGAATCCCCCACGAAAGGAGGGGAATTATGAAAAAACTCTTCCACTTATTCCTCCATTTGTTGAGGGAATGCAACTGCAACTGCACTATGTGCGACTTAGGAGCGCACTGCCATAAAAAAGATAGTGGCTGATGTTTTTAAAGATCTAAGGCGCCCGTGCGGCGCCTTTCTCGTTATTTATATAACACGCAATATCCAAAAGTTACGCCTTCTTGGCGAATTCGCAAATGCCTTTGAAGTCGCACCAATCGCACTGCCAGCCCGGGGTCGGACTGAAATCACTTTTTTTAATTGCCTCAATTTCCTCGACAATATCTTTTTTTTCTTGTTCGATGTCCGCTTCCGTACCCAAAAACGAGACAATCGAGCCTTCGTCCAAATAATAATAAGTCAGTTTTTTCGGCTTCAGGCCCAAAACTTCTTTGGCGGCAATCTGGTAAATTAATAACTGTTTTTTGTCTTCGGGCCGCAATTTATCCTTGGCCGAGCCGGTTTTGTAATCAATCAGCTCCGCTTCGCCCTGACCCAAATCATCAATCCGGTCAATTTTGCCGATCAAAGTATGGCCGCCGACCT
This sequence comes from uncultured Candidatus Saccharibacteria bacterium, assembly GCA_964551525.1. GTDB lineage: Bacteria > Patescibacteriota > Minisyncoccia > Minisyncoccales > GWA2-46-15 > GWA2-46-15. The sequence continues at coordinate 4,034 of CAZKCH010000014.1, read as the reverse complement.
TAATATTAAAATCCTGTTCCAAGGCGGGCATATCATTAATGGCCATAATTTTCGGTTTTTTCCGTGAAAGTTCCTCCCAAAATCTTCTCAATGACTTCTCTCCCAATTGCCAATATTCCTCCTGCTGGGCCTTGCTTTCATACCAGTCATCAATCCATTCTTTTTTGAAAATTTCCATCAGCCGCTCAAAACCAACGTTCTTGCCCACGGCCTTCTCGTCCAGAAAAAACGCCAAAGCATTGTGCATTGATTTGCCAAAAGAAAACACGGCCTTGCCTCGCACCGGCACTTTCATCACGTGAGCAAACTTATACTGCAAGGGGCATTTGGAAAAAGCTATTAACTGGGTAAAAGAAAATCTTTCCGGCAACATTAGTTTTTCTGTTTTCGGCCGGGCCACAATTTTAACATTACTCGGCTTGGCTTGCTGGCCTTTGGCGCCGGTATATCCCAACTCAATCAAAAACCGGGAAAGCCGCTTCATTTGCACGCCACCGTAGTCATCGGCCGAAGTCAAAAATAATCCGCTCTTTGCTCGCGTCATGGCAACGTAAAAAAGCCGGCGTTCTTCCTCTAAATGGAAATCCCCTGCGGGCAAAATATCCTTGATTAATTTCTCCGGCAGATCAATCGGCTCGCCCCGCTCAATGCTGGGAAATCTTTTATCAACCAGGTTCACTAAAAAAACATATTTAAACTCCAGGCCCTTGGCGGCATGGACAGTCATAATCTTCACCACTTCCGGCCCTTGGTCAGGATCAAAATCCATCTTCCCCTCTTCGCCCGAATCCAATTCTAGGGCCAGCTCTTCCATAAACGGCTTCAAGCGGGCGTCCAGATGGGTTTCCTCAAATGATTTTATCCGCCGGAGAAATTGGGAAATCAAATCCAAATCTTCTTTTTTGTTTCTTTTCACCAGATATTCCAGATAGCCAAAGTCCTCCAAAAAAGCGAGGAGAATTTCTGAAACATTTTTTTCCGCGGCCAAAGCGGCATGCTTTGCCAGTAAAGATAAAATCCGGCCGATGCTGATTTTGGTTTTTTCTGACAGATTGGGAATCAAGGGCAACTCCTGAAAGGCCTCAAAAATTGATTTGGCTTTGCGACTGGCATACTGGCCGATGCTGGCAATGTCTTCCTGGGCAATGGCCAAAAACGGCAAATTAAGAATCTTAAAAGCCGAGGCGCTTTCATGATAATTGTCCAAAAGCTTGAAGTAAGAAATGATATCAATAATAATCGGCTTGGAATACAAACCCCTCATGGCCAAAAACTGGAAGGGAATACCCGCTCTTTCCAAAGCCCGGCTGAAAGAAGCGGCCTGATTGTTCGCCCTGACCAAAATAACAAAATCATTAAAGCTGGCGCCGCCGGCGCTCTTATCCTCTTTCATTAGTTTCAGGATTTTCTCCGCCACGCCGATGTTCTCCTGCTCTCCGGTTTTAAAATGAAGGTGTTCGATTTTGGCCGCGCCCGGTTTGGCCGCTTTGAGTTTTTTATTTATCTTTTCCAGCCATTCGGGCTGATTGCTCTTGGCAATTTTCAAAAATTTAAAAGCGAGGTCAAGAATGCCCTGATGAGAACGGTAATTTTCTTCCAGAAAAACAATTTTCGCTTTGGGAAAATCCTTTTTGAAATTAACAATGTTGCCGAAAGAAGCGCCCCGCCAGCGGTAAATCGCCTGATTGGCATCCGCGCAAACCGCCAGATTATTCTTCGGCCGGGCCAACATCTTCACCAATTCGTACTGACTGAAATTTGTATCCTGAAACTCATCAACCAAAATGTATTTAAATTGCTTTTGGTACTTTTCCAGAATCTGCGGCCTCTCTTTGAAAAGTTTCAAACAATAATTGATCAAGTCGCCGAAATCCAAAAGCCCGTTGTCTAAAAGCAATTTTTGATATGCCGCATAAGCGTTGGCCACTTCCAAAAGCCGGTCTTTTTCCTGCTTGGCCTTGGTTTTCTTGGCAAAATCAAGATAATCCTCAGCGGCAATGCCCTGGTCTTTGCAGCGGGAAAAATGGTCTATTAGCGCATGAAGAAACTTGGTTGGGCTGCCCATGGGCCGGTAATAATCAAGCTTTAATTGGCTGAAGTTCTGGCGCAAAAGCAGCCAGGCCGAGGTCTGGTCTAATAACTTAAAGTCAGTAGGCAAACCAATAGCCAGACCGCATTCGCGTAAGACGCGATCGCAAAAAGAATGAAACGTGGAAATCCAAAGATCGGCGTAGCCGCGGGATAAAAGCTGGTCCACCCGCGTCAGCATTTCATTGGCGGCCTTGTCGGTAAAGGTCATGGCTAAAATTTCTTCCGGCTTAGCCAGGCCGCTTTCAATTAAAAAAGCAATGCGATTGGTGATCACCGTGGTTTTGCCCGTGCCGGCGCCGGCCACAATCAACAACGGGCCGGCGCCGGCCTTGACCGCTTCTTTCTGTTTTTTATTAAGAGAAGAGAGATCAATCATCAGCAGGTGGTGTGGATTAAAGCATTGATTTTAATCCCGGCGCCTGTTTTTTGATTGTAAAATTCAACTGCTTCCGGAGTCAGAAACTTGAGCAAAGCAATGCCTTTTTCTTTCGCCTGCTCAACAAAACTTTCTTCAACTTGCGTCACGCCGTCCCAGCCCGTGCCGATAACAATTATTTCCGGATTATTTTCCCACAATTGCGTTTTCTCCCAATCGCCGATTTTATGGGAAGTGGCGAATTTTTCTTTCAGCTTCATGCAGTCCCTTTCCGTGGCCTTGTCGCCAATAATTAAAACCTGGCTGTATTTGACGCCGTCAATGACAATCGAACCGAATTCAACCGAATCAATTTTGATCATGAAATTCGAGTAAAATTACCAAGTAATAAAAAATTCGTGGATATTGCCGCTGTCTTTAAAGGCGCAGCTCGTTTCCTGGCAGCGGACGGGCCGGCCGACAATCATTTTCACCACGGCGGTAAAATACCCTTTAAAAACCTGGCAATGAAGCGGATGAAGATTGAAATTTTCTATGCGCAAAACGATCTCCTTTTTTCTTTCATCAAGGCGGATGGGCCGAAAATTATCATTGTCATAATACCGCCGCCACATTTTAGACGCCTCGGTGAACATTTTTTTGAGAGAAATAAAATACTTGGCGAAAACCCTGACCACCAAGGATTGCCGGGCATTGCTGATTCCCACTTCATAAAACTTTTCGTCGCTGTAATTAAAAACCTTTTTCATCGCCAACAGCATGATCGTTTCCAGGCCCAGGGGATAAAAATCCATGCCCTTGATTTCCCTGATCCGAAACGGACAGCCGGCCGCCACCATCGCTTCTTCCACCTTAGCCACGCCCCCCTCTCCCTCATTGGAAACAATAAAATCAATATTGTCTTTCGCCGCCAAACCACGGCATCGGCCGGGAACAGATAAAAGTTTTTGAACGATTTTTTGATCTAAAATTTCTTCCGCCATGGATAAAATTTACTTTTTAGGAAGAGAAATTTTCTGGGAAATTATCTTGTAGACGTTTTCAATAAAATCTCCGCCGGCATAACCGGCAATGAACGCCCAGGGGCTGCTCAACGGCTCAAGCCCGGAAATAATAATGCCCGATCCCCTGATCGCGCCGGCCGTGAGCATACCGACCACGCCGGACAGAAAAGAAGTGGTAAAGAAATAAAGAATATTAAAAGGCGTGTTTTTGTAGGAATAATAGTATTTTAAAAAGCCGACTAATCCCCTGACCACGCCGCCGCCGAAACCGCAAATTAAAGTGGCGAAATCCATGTTTGAAAAAGTTAGTTTTGTCCTGGCTTTATCTTACCACAATTCTGGCCGTAGTTTAAGGGATTGCAAAAAAAATAAAAAAATGCTTAAAAATAATCACCGCAGAACATTTCAAAGAAGGAGAATGAGAAATGACTACTTATTTTAGCAACGGCGTAGCCGCCGTTGCCAAAGTTTTTTCGATCGCCGCCGTAATCATGGCGGCCATCGTCTTCGTCGTCGCTTTTTTCGACGCGACGCGAAACCAACACCCAAACACACCCAACACA
>CAZKCH010000013.1:0-12509 GCA_964551525.1 uncultured Candidatus Saccharibacteria bacterium | reverse complement strand
GTGTGTTGGGTGTGTTTGGTTGTGTGGTTTTAGAAAAAGATAGCTCTTTTCAATCCGGCGAAACCAGAAAGAGATATCTTTTTCTAAATCCGCGGCAAACGTTCGAAGGTCTTCTTCTTTGATCTGCGCCTCAGCCGAAGCCGGAAACTTGATTTCCTCAACCCGGGAAAGAATGGTCGGCAATAATGTTTCCGGATAATCGCTGGTGATGATTAAAACCGCATTTCCTCGTGGCTCTTCCAAGGTCTTTAAAAAAGCGGATTGAGCCGCCAAAGAAAAGTCCTGAAGCTGGCTGATAAGAGCGATTTTGTATTCGGAAAGAATCGGCCGGGAAGCAAGCCAATTATTGATTTCCCGGATCAAATCAATCTGTTTTTCTTCTTCCGCATCGCTTCTCTCTATCAGAAGAAAATCGGGATGGCAGTTCTTAGCCGTTTCCAAACAAGAAGGGCAAGCGCGGCAAGCCAGGCCTTTAACGCCTTTGTTCTGACAATGGAGAAGCTGAGCAAAATCTAAAGCGATTTGTTTTTTCTCGTTCCCCTGCGGCCCGGAAAATAAATAAGCATGGCTGACCTTGTCCAGCAAAACCGATTTCGCTAAAAATTGCCGTTGTTTTTCGTAAGACATGACACTAAATTATTTCTTTGCCATCAAACTCTTTTTGTAAACCTCTAAGTTCTCGGCGACTACGCCCGTACCCTTAGCAACGCAAAGCAAAGGTTCGTCGGCGACAAAACAAGGCACGCCAATGGACTTTTCAATCAAACGGCTGAAATTCCGCAAAAGCGCGCCCCCGCCCGAAAGCGTAATCCCCTGGTCAATAACGTCAGCGGAAAGCTCCGGCGGCGTATCGCGCAAAACCTGTTTGGCGGTCTGGACAATTTCCATTAGAACATCGGTGATGGCGAGGCAAACTTCATTAGACGTTATTTTAATCGTTTTAGGCAATCCCAAAATCAGATCCCGGCCCCTGATCTGCAACACTTTTTCTTCTTTATCCGGCAAGGCCGTACCAATGTTTATTTTTATTTCTTCTGCGGTCTGCTCGCCAATGGCCAAATTATGCTTTTCTTTGATGTAATTAGCAATAGCGGCGTCAATTTTATCCCCCGCCACCCTGATTGATCCCCAATTAACAATACCGCCCAAAGAAATGACCGCCATTTCTGAAGTGCCGCCGCCGATATCAATAATCATCCGGCCCGAAGAAGCATTAATGGGAATACCCGCGCCAATGGCGGCCAGAATCGGCTCTTTGGCAACATAAACGGCTTTAGCGCCGGCATTCATACCCGCTTCAATGACGGCTCTTTTTTCCGTTGAAGTGATGCCGGCCGGCACGCCGATGATCAATTCCGGTTTGAAAAAACGATTCAAGCGGCTGGTCTTTTCAATGAAATAACGGAGCATGGCTTGAGTCACTCGGAAATCAGCAATCACCCCTTCTTTGAGTGGCCGGTAAACCTTGAGCGTATCCGGCGTTTTGCCCAGCATCTCTTTGGCTTCCTGGCCGACGGCCAAAATCCTGTTCTCCAAAAGCGAGACCGCCACCACTGACGGCTCTTGTAAAATCACGCCCTTAGGCGGAGCAAAAACCACCGAATTACAGGTGCCCAAATCAATACCAATTTTTCTTGCTAAAAACATATAATGTATTCTATCCAAAAATGAGCTTGGCGTCAAAGGGTTAACGTGACATAAACAAAGTGCGGTCGTTCATCATTTATGTCACGAGGCCCAAAAATCCCAATCTTTTATGGACTTGATTTTTATGCTAAAATATTTATATGACTAAGAAAACGCGGACGGCCATCTCTGTTTTTTTTCTCCTTGCTTTCCTGATCATCGCCCCCTCGGTGGTTTTTTACGCCCAGGGTTACCGGCTTGATTTAAAAACCTGGAAAATCACGAAAACCGGCGCTTTTTACCTGAAAATCTTGCCCAAAGGCAGTGATATTTTTTTAAACGGGGTTTTGAAAGAAAAAGCGTCGTCCTCATTATTCATCAGCTCGGTCTTAATTGAAAACCTTTTACCGGGAAGCTATCTGATCGAGGTAAAAAAGGACGGCTATCTTGATTGGAAGAAACAACTGGAAATCAAGCCCATGGCCGTCACGGAAGTGAAAAATATCCTTCTTTTCCCTGAAGAGATGGGTTTTGAAAATGTTTCCCGAGACGTCGTCAATATCTTCCCCTCGCCGGACAATAAAAAAATTCTACTGCAAAAAAGGGATAATCAAGGATATTATCTCACCCTTTTGGAAACCGAAAACAACCTGGAACGGATTATCATCAAAGAAAAAGAGATTTACAGAAAAGCCGCCAATGCCATTAATAGCGTTTCTTGGCTGACGGATTCGCAAAAATTCGTCTTAGACATTGCCGTTTTAGAACAACAAAAATTTATTCTCATTGATCCGGCCAAAACGCCGATTAAGCCGCTTGTTTTAAACCCAACCGCTGACTTTAGTCCGGAAAAAATTATGTTTGACCCCAACAATACCGACCGTTTTTTTACTCTTGAACAAGGAAACATTATTCTAAACGAGATCGCTTCAAGACAAAGCCGACCGATCGCTTCCTCAACCATTGCCTTTGCCATCGACAATAACGATCTCTATGTTTTAAAAACAAACGGCTTTGTTTATAAAACCGACTTTTCCGGAACCGTCACCGAACAGAAAATAAACACGACTGCCGCCCTGGCAATAAAAGAAGAAACCGGCTACGAACTGAAAATAAATAAAGCTAATTTCTTCCTTAGTGAAGGCAACAAGCTTTTTTTATTAAACGAGAGAACAAGCGCTTTTGAAGAAATCATTCCTTTGTTTGGCGAATGGCAAATTTGCCCGGACAACAAAAAAATCGCTTTTTCAAAAAACAGTCAGATCTGGCTTTACTTTCTTGAAGAACGAGCTGACCAACCGGCTAAAATCGCGGGCGAGAAAAGCCAACTGACAGAGCTTGGCGGCAACATCACTCAGCTTGCTTGGCTAAATGCCAACCACTTAATTTTTATTAACGGGAATCAGATTAAAACAACGGAAACAGACGACCGGCCCTTGCCCAATATCTTCGGTCTGGCTGAATTGCCGGAAATAAAAAGCATTTTTTTCAACAAAGATAATAAAAAGATCTCGGTCTTAACCGAAACCAACTTCCTCGTCTCTCTGCCGATTCTGCCTTAACTCAATTTCTTTTTGAAATTCAGCCAGCTCGTTTCTCCGGCATCAGCCAACCGGCAAATGTCTTTAAATTGGCAAAACTGGCATTCTTTATTCTCGGGAAAATCTAAAAGCCGGCTGGGAACAATGTTTTTATCAACTTTGGTCTTGAGCGCCGCCAAATCCTTTAAAAGCTGGTCGGCAAAATCCGGATTATAATCAACAAAAAACTCTTTTAATTCTTGGGTGTCTTTATTAACGTAAAGAAGCACTCCCTTCTTGATGTTGAAGAAATGGAGATAAAGCTGAATCTGGCAAAGGTTTTCTTCTTTGGGCTGGAAAAGGGTTTTAAAAATATAACTGTTAATGCTCTTGATGTCCAAAACATAAAGATCGTTGCCAATGCTTAAAATCGCATCAGCCCGGCCGGAAATAAGGTCTTGAGGCGGAATATTGATTTCTGACGCCCGGATCAAACCCAAACTAAAAAGAGTGGTGGAAATCAGACGGTGAATATAATCGCCGTGCTCAAAAAGACGCAAAATCCGGGCCTCCATTTCTTCCTTAGGCGCTTTTTTTAATTTAAAAAAAACTGCCCGGTGGCATTTGCCGGCGTCAGTGATGTAAAACTTGATCTGCTCTTTCGTTTTGCCTCTCTCCCGATCTAAGTAGAATTGATCGATCAGCTCCTTAAGCATGAGTTAAATTTTAATGAAATTGCGCACCAGATAAACAAAAACGCCGAAAGCAAAAATGCCCAAGATCACGCCCATGCCCCAGCCGGCCGAATCGCACTCGGCCTTGGTTTTACAGACAAAATAGCTTGCGAAAATGCAGATAAAGAATCCGACGATGGCGAGGATGGGACCAACCATTTTAGTTATTTAGGGTCTAGGGACTAGCGTCTAGTTGCTAGACGCTAGACGCTAATTCACTAGACGCTAGTTATTTTAACGCTTCTGCCACTGAGGCGCTTTGCGCGCTCTCTTCAATCCGGGTTTTTTCCTCTCTCTCATGCGCGGATCGCGGGTCAAATAACCCAGTTTTTTCAATTGTTTGTCGCTCTCGGGTAAAAACTTTAAGAAGGCCCGGCTGATGCCCAAACGGACCGCCTCGGCTTGAGCGGAAACGCCGCCGCCTTTGACCAAGGCCCTGACTGCCATTTCCCCCTGATACGCAATTGCTTCCAAACTGGCCTTGGCCATCTGGCTCAATAAAGCCGTGGGAAAATATTGCTGATAATCCTTATTATTAATCAAAAACGCGCTTTGTTCTCCGGGGAAAAGGCGGACGCGGGCAATGGCGGTTTTGCGCCGGCCCGTGCCTTCAAAATATTTAAAGACCGGTTTTTTTTCAATTTTAATAACCGCGGGCTTCTTGGGCAGAGGTTTTTTCTTCACTGCTGTTTTTGCTTTTTCTTTAATCATTAATTTTTCTTAAATTTCAAATTCTTAATCAACTGCTGACTTAACCGATTATGAGGCAACATGCCCAGAACAGCACGGCGTAGAACTTCTTCCGGCATTTTAGCAAAAGTGTCTTTCAGCGACCGGTATCGCTCGCCCCGAGCATAACCGGAATGAGAAAAATATTTGTTCTGGGAAAATTTTTTGCCGCTGAAAGCGATTTTGTCCGCATTTTCAATCATTACCACATTGCCGGGATTTTTATTCGGCGCAAAATCAGGCGAATCTTTCCCCCGCAATAACAAAACGATCTCGGTGGCTAACCGCCCTAAAATTCTCTCCTTTGCATCAATATTGTAAGTTGCCATAGATTACTTAACTAATTCAATAATTACCACGGGGCTGGCATCGCCGACTCTTCGACCTAATTTTAAAATTCTGGTATAGCCGCCCGGCCGGGACTGATATCTCGGCCCTAATTCCTTAATTAGCTTTTTCACTGCTTTTTCCGGGAAAATCCGGCTCAAGGCCTTAATAGAATTCAAATCCGCTTTCTTGGCTTTGGTAATCGCCTTTTCTGCAAAGACGGCCGTTTCTTTGGCTTTGGCTAAAGTGGTTTTTATTCTTTCCTGCAAAATCAAATTCGCCGCCATGATTTTTAAAAGCGCCCGGCGCTGATCTCTTTTTCTTGAAAGTTTTCTGCCTTTCTTTTGCTTATTCATGAAAATTAATTATTTCTTGCCCTTTTTTGCTTTTTTCGCAGGTTTTTTCGCTGACGGTTTTTTCTTTGCCACTGGCTTCTGTTTTTTAACTTTTTCCTTCTCAATCGGCTTTTTTTCCTCTTCGGGAAAACTTTGTTCCACTAAAGAAAAATGATCCACTAAAATCCTGGCCGCTTGAGTCAGGGCCATTGAGGGGGAAATAGTACCGTCGGTCTGGATATCAAGCAATAACCGGTCATAATCAGTCCTTTCGCCGACGCGCATATTCTCCACTTGAAAACCAACTTTCTTCACCGGTCCAAAAATCGCGTCAACTAAAATTTCACCGATGGCTAATTTGTCCCTTTTTCGCTGTTCCCGAGGAACATAACCAATGCCTTTTTGCACTTCAATTTCAATTTCCAGTTCCGCCTTCTTATCAGTTAAAGTGGCAACGTGGTCATCTTTATTGACCAATTCCAATTGCGAAGGCAGGATAAAATCCTTACCCAAGGCCTCTTGTTCGCCTTTAATTTTCAAAGTCGCTTTTTGCGGCTCGTCAGAAAACATTTTAAACCTTAACTTCTTTAAGTTAAGCATGATCTGAATCACGTCTTCGTAAATCCCGGGCAGAGTAGAAAACTCATGGGGCGCTTCGCCGCTGCTGCCCCTCACTTTCATTTTGACAATCGCGGCACCGGGCAAAGACGACAAAAGCACTCTCCGCAAGCTATTGCCGACGGTGACGCCGTATCCCGGATAGAGTGATTCGATTTCAAAAACGGCGCGGTTATCTTTTTCGGAAACGATTTTTGGCTTGGCGAGTAAAGGTATCATATTCTATTAAAATCTTAATTATTCTAATTTCTAATTTCTAAAAATTACCGCGAGTAAAACTCAAAGATTGAAGAAATTTCTACGGGCAATTCCGCTAAGTCAGCAACGGGATCAGAAACAATTTTACCCTCCATGGTCTTAACGTCAAACTTCAACCAATCGGTTGTTTTTTGCTTTTTGGCTGTCTGGGCTAAATTCTGGAAAACCTTCTTCGCCACCTTGGTCGGCTTAATCTTGATCGTATCCCCTTTTTTCACCTGATAGGACGGCACGTCAACATTGCGGTTGTTAACCATAAAATAACCATGAGAAACCAATTGCTTGGCCAAGGAACGCGAGCTCGCCAATCCCATGCGGAAAACAACGCTGTCCAAACGCGATTCCAACCGCCTCATCAAAAGCGTGGGCGGGTTGTCGGTCTTATCGTTTTTTGCTCTCCTCGCCTTTTGCAGGATTTCTTTGACATAGCGCTTAAACTGCCTTTCTCCCATGCCGTACCAAAATTTCAGCTTTTGTTTTTCCTTTAATTCTTTGGCGTATTCGGAAATATTGCCTCTCCGCCTCTTGCCCTTGATGCCCGGCGGGGTCGGCCTCTTGATAATGGCGCATTTTTGCGAAAAACAACGCTCCCCTCTTAAAAAGAGTTTTGCTCCCTGACGACGACAAATTTTACACTTTGAATCCGACATGTTTTTCTCTAATGAATCTCGAATTTTATCTCTAATCATCTCGAATTAAAACTATACTCTTCTCGCTTTCTTGGGCCGGCAACCATTATGCGGTACCGGCGTCACGTCTTTGATTGATAATATTTCCAGCCCCCGGTTAGCTAATGATCTTAAAGCCGATTCTCGGCCGGCGCCAATACCCTTAACAATGACGGAAATTTTAGTCACACCGATCTTTTTCGCCCGATCCGCTACTGCTTCCGCTACTTTCGAAGCGGCAAAAGGAGTTGATTTCTTAGTACCCTTGAAACCGATATTGCCAGAAGAAACCCAGGTTAAAACATTGCCTTTTAAATCAGTTAAAGAAATAATGGTGTTGTTGTAGGTTGAAGTGACATAGATTTTCGCCTCGTCAATGCCAAGCGACACCCTTTTTAAAAGGGCGGCTTCTGCTTTTTTGGCCGCCTCCTCAGGACTGGAAGCCGGCTCCGCTTTGGCGATAATGCGCTTTTTCCCCATGTTTATGTTGGCGTTGCCGCTGGTTTTCTGCCTGACCCGACTGTTTTTCTGACGTTACCTCTGACGGTGCGCGTATTCGTTTTGGTGCGCTGGCCCCTGACCGGCAATTTTTTCGCGTGCCTCATTCCCCGCCAAGCGCCGATATCTCTCAGGCGCTTAATATTCATCATTACCTGGCGTCTCAAATCGCCTTCGGTCTGGTAATTTTTTTCAATAATGTCTTTCAAGCGGTTTGATTCTTCCGCGGTCAGTTGGCCGGCTTTTTTTTCAAAAGGAATATTGGCGGACTTTAAAATCCTCTGGCTCAAAGCCCGGCCAATTCCGTGTATATAAGTCAAGGCAATTTCTATATTTTTTTGGTCTGGGATATTAATTCCAACAATGCGTGGCATATTATCCTTGTCTCATTTTATGCTTATTGTTTGTACAAATTAAATAAATTCGCCGCCTTCTGCGGACAATTTTACAATGGGCGCAAATTTTCTTTACTGATGGCTTTATTTTCATTGATGATGCCGATAAGGCGCCGGCCGGGAAAAACCGGAATCGCGGTAAACAATTCTGCCCCGCTTTGAATCATACGGGCTTAATTCCACCTGGATTTGGTCGCCAACCAAAACCCTGATCTTATTCATCCTTAGCTTGCCCGATAAATGGGCAATCACTTCTGATTCGTCTTCCAATTTCACCCTAAAAGTCGTGCTTGGTAAAGCCTCTAAGACAACTCCTCTCTTCCTTAAGCTTGGGTCCTGCTGCATTGGCTAATATTTCCAGAATTAATTAGAATAGCAAAAAGGGATAAAAGCGTCAACCTATTCGAAACTAATCTTAAGATTTATCTTTTCTAAATTATCGGGCAGATTCTTGACAAAAGAAGGAAAGACCTTAATCGTGGCCCGGGAAATCTGCTTTAATTCTTCCAAGTTTTTTCTCGCGCTTTCCAAAGAAAGGCCGGCCAAGTCCTGATGCAATTTATCGACATCGAGAAAATCGTATGTCTTAACCGAAAACTTCAAACTTAATTGCGCTTTATTGTTTTGGCTGTCAACCGACTTAATGCCTAATTCTGTTTTCAATGATTCCGGCAAAAATCTTTTTTCTTCTGCCAGTTTAGCGGCCAAGTAAGAACCAATAAAACTTTTCAAATCATCTTCGGTGAATAAAACCGCTTCTTTTTTGGCCTTAATTTCGTAGCTGAAACTATTGATAACGTCGCCTGCTTTCGCCCCCGACTTTTCCGTTATCACTTCAAATTTGCTTCCCTCCTTGACCAGTATTAATGCCGGCAAAGTCCTATTGCTCAGGGCCTGATCAATTTTCTCTTCTACGGCGGCCAAAACCGTCTGCCGTGCCCTGTCTAAATCCTGGTCGGAAACAGCAGCTAATTCCCCTTTAGTCCCGCCGGCCATGACGGTTGTTGATTTGGCGTAAAAATAAGTATAGCGCGGCGTGCCGGCAAAACCGGGAATGGAAAAAGTGGTCGGCCCGATATTATACTGTTCCCCGGCTAAATCCGCCCTTGCCAACGCCTCTACGCTTCCGGGCGACAACTTACCGTTTTTTGTCGCTTGGCCGGGAATAACCACTTTCTCAACCAGACGGAAAAGCTTGCCTTCGCTGGAAACAAGCCGGGTATCCGCCACTAATGTCTGGCTGACAGTGGAATAATTATTATAAAGCGTCACCATGCCTTCGGCCTTGGTCTCTTTCAATGACGTAGCCGTGGCCTCAAAATTCTGGGAAATCGTTTGTTCTTCAATCACCACTTTACCCGGCAGCAAAAATTTGACCGGGTCAACTTCTTTTTGGGCCTTACTCACTTCAATATCTTGTTTAAAATCAAGGGCCTCTGTTTCTATCCAAAGATCAATTTTTACTGACGGCAAATAAAGGAAAGAAACCACGCCGAGAAGAATGAAGGCGAAAGCAACAATCAGCGCCGGCCCGATTCTTTTGCCACGGAAAATATTCTCAATTTTTATCTTTGGTTTAACTAATTGATTTTCAAATAAATCAATTTTCTTTTCAACCGGAACCCTTTCTTTTATTTTCAAATCCGGCTCCGGGAAAAATGAAGGTTTTTGTTTTATTTCTGCTGGCGGAATGATATCAAAAATTTTCTTCACTGCTTTTTTAAATTAAAATTGCCTTTATTCTCCTGATGCCTTGGCCGACCGCTTCTTCTTTGATTATTTTAAATTGGCCCAATTCGCCGGTTGTTTTTGCGTGCGGCCCCCCGCAAATCTCTCGGCTGAAAGAAGATATACTATAAACCTTCACTCTGTCCTCATATTTCTCCTTGAAAAACGCCTTTGCCCCCAATTCAATCGCTTTCTCTTTATCCATAATCTCAAAAGAAACAGCCAAATTCTCTTTTATCTTTTGATTAACTAGTTGTTCAACGGCCGCAATCTGTTCGCCTGTCATTTTTTGAAAATGGTGAAAATCAAACCTTAATCGCTCGGCAGTGATATTGCTGCCCTCCTGTTTGACGTGCTCGCCTAAGATTATTCTCAAGGCCTGGTGCAAAAGATGGGTCGCCGTATGTAATTTTGCCACTTGCTCGCTTTGGTCTGCCAAACCGCCCCTAAACATACCTTTGGCCGAAGCGCGGGACAAATCCTGGTGCTTCTTTAATTGTAATTCAAAATCAGAAAAATTCAAAGCCACTCCTTTTTCTTTGGCCTGCTCCTGAATAATTTCCCAGGGCAAGCCAAAGCTTTCATAAAGATAAAACGCTTCCTCAATGTTGATTTTTTCCATTTTCTTGATTTCTTTCAAACCCTGGCTCAAAGCAAGAGAAAACTTTTCCCCTTCTTGCAGAAACGCTTCATTAGTTTCTTTTTCTCTTTGTTCTAATTCCGGGATCACGTCTTTATAAATCTTGCCAACCTGGCTCACCATTTCCGGGAAAAAGCCCTCAATTGAATCAATGCCCAGTTTTCTGCTAAAAACAATTGCCCGACGCAAGAGCCGTCTTAAAATATAGCCCTGGCCCTTGTTTGAGGGCAAAACCCCGTCTCTGGCGATCATGGTCGCCGCTTTTAAATGGTCCGCCACTATTCGCATCGATTTTCTGACATCCACCCAGCATTGCTTGCCGTCATTGATATAAAAATCATCGGTTTTGTCGCCGTATTCAAGTTTTGATAATGCTTCTATTTTTTTGATAATCGGGGAAAAAAGATCTGTCATGAAAATATCCGGCGCATTGGCACAAGCCGCCGCCAAGCGTTCCAAGCCGCCGCCGAAATCAACGTTTTTCTGGGGCAGCTCTTTCAACGTCCCATCTGCCTCTTTTTGATACTGGATAAAAACCGAATTGCCTATCTCCAGAAACCTACCGCAATCGCAATTCGGATGGCAATACTCGCCGAATTTTGCATCGTGCTGAACGTTCTCAAATTCGTAAAAAACCTCGGAATCAGGCCCGCCGATTTCTCCCGCTGGCATTTGCTCCGGTGGCCCTGACCTTGACCACCAGTTTTTCTCCACCCCGTAAAAACAAATTTTCTCTTCCGGAATACCTAATTTATTCCAGATCGCTAATGAGTCCTCGTCTTTAGGCACGTTGGTTTTTTTGTCTCCGGAAAAAACAGAAACCCAAAACCGATTTTTATCCAAGCCCAATTCCTTGGTCAGAAACTCAAAAAACCAAGCTAATTGTTCGGCTTTAAAGTAGCCTGCCCCGATGCCATCAGGCTTTGCGGGGTCGCCTAAAGACCAATTGCCCAGCATTTCAAAAAACGTATCGTGCCGGTTATCGCCCACTTCTTCAATATCGCTCACCCTAATTGAGGGTTGGCTATTAGCCAGGCGCTTGCCCAAAGGATGCGGCTCGCCGGCCAAATATCTCACCAAGGGCTGCATGCCCGAAGAAGTAAAAAGCGTGGTCGGATCATCCGGCAAAACTAAAGCCGCCGGCTTAATGATTTTGTGGCCGCGTTTCTCAAAAAACTCCAAAAACTTTTGCCGAATTTCCCTGGAAGTCATTAACTAATAATAGCAAAAAAAACGCTCTTAAAAAAGCGGTCCTGAAAGCAGTGAAAACTAAACACCTACCAATCATTGCGATCGCTATAATTGTACGTTGTTTTACTTTTGTTAGTGATTCTAATTCAAATGATATCTTTCTCTCAAGGCGGAATCATCCTCGATTTTTTCTGCCACAATCAAACGCAAATCTTCTTGCCCAAGCCCGAAGAAATTCCTCAATAACCTTATTTCCGCCTCGCAATCAAAAGGATGCAACCAAACGCTTCTCTGTAAATAAGAAAACCCCAACTCCTTTAATTTTCCTCTGAATCCTTCCCGATGGCCTCTTTTTAATTCAGTGATGTCAAAAATTACTAATCGCCATTTTCTATCCCACTTTTTCGGTTCTTTGATTTTTAAATCATTGATTTGCATATAACCCGCTTTCTTTTTTCCTTCATCGGTCAATCTTATATAGATTTGTTTTCCCTCTTCTTTGAATTCGATCATTCCCCTTCTGCGCAAATGATAAAATGTATCGTAAACACGTTTATAAGAATATTTCTTTCGGCCTCGATATTGGTGGATAACACTCCTTATAAAATAAGGCGAGCCAGCGGCGATATAAACCGCACCGGCAACCATCAACCAGTAAATAATATCTTTTGCTATTTCCGATTTCGGTTTCTTAAAATAGTATTTATATTTGCCCAGTCCCATTTTATTAAGCTTTGTTCTTCTATTAATATAATACCTAATTATTATTGCGATCGCAATGATTATACGTTGTTGATACAATTACTAATGCAATTATTAATTAGATGCCGACGATGACTCCCCCGCCGATGAGCTCATTACCGCGATAGAACACGGCTGACTGGCCAGGCGTAACCGCCATTTGCAGCTTTGTAAAACGGACTAAAACCTGACCGGCTTTTTTAGTTTTCAAAATAACAGCAGCCATTTCTGTTTGGCGGGAACGAATTTTCACTTTTGCTTTCAAAGGCAAAATCGGTGTTTTGCCTGAAATCCAATTAACCTCTTTAACCAAACATTCTTTGCTCAGCAGATCGTTTTTGTTTCTTGTCACGATCAGCAAATTCTTTTTTGTCTCTTTTCTTAAAACAAAATAAGGTCCCTTCGCTTGTTCTTTGGGAAAAATACCAGCGCCAAAGCCCTGGCTCTGGCCAATAGTATAAAACCCAAGTCCAAAATGCCGGCCAATAACTTTCTTTGTTT
>CAZKCH010000012.1:0-15318 GCA_964551525.1 uncultured Candidatus Saccharibacteria bacterium | reverse complement strand
TGTGTTGGGTGTGTTTGGGGTTTTTTGTTGCTATTTTCTTTATTATTGCTTTGCTCATCGGCGGCGGCATTTTTGCCTATTCTTACTTTTTTCCCGTACCGGAAAAAATTCTGGCCAAGGCGCAGGAAAAATCAGCCGCAATTGAGTCCTCGAGTTATGACGGCCAGATGAATATTGATTTTGAAACCAGCGCCGATCTCATCCAGGGTTTAATGGGAGGCGCTAATTTTTCTGCCAAGCTTGATTTTAACGGCTTTTCCAGTCGCAAAGGTAATAAGGCGCAAGAATTGCTCAATTTAAGTTTTGGGGAGGATAAAGAAGGCAGTCAGCCGATGGTGGCTTTGGAAATAAGAATGATCGGAGAAATGATTTACTTTCAATTAGCGCAGGCGCCGGGCGTTAATCCGTCTTTTGATGCCTTGAAGGGACGCTGGTTTAAGATTGATTCTTCTCAAAACCAAGAATTATTACAATTTTCTGATTTAGCCGGGCAGGCGAATCTGCTTAAAATCACGGCCAAGTTGCCGAGCGAAGAAATTAATAACCAGAAAACTTATCATTACCGTTATGCCATTGATAAGGAGGTGCTGAAAAATTTTATGATCGAGTCAATAAAAACCATGAGCGGCACTGATAAATTAACGGCCGAGGAAACAACGGAGTTGGATAAGATAATGGGAATGGTTTCGGAAATAGGGGGCGAGCTATGGATCGGCAAAAAGGATTTTCTTTTTCGAAGAATGACCTTAAATTTTGGTCTGGCCGGCAACGAAGAGGGAGTTGATTTTTCCGCTGATTTAGAAATGGCTTTAAACGTCAAGGATCACAATCAGGATTTTCAAGCCGAAGAGCCGGCGCCCACCAGCGATTTTGAAGAATTCGCCGCTGTTTTAGTCGCGTCTTTTTTGGGCGGGGGACAACCGAAAGATTGTTCTTTGGAAGCAACGGACAAAAAAGACGAATGTTATTTAAGTAACGCCTTATTAACTCAAGACGCTGTTTATTGCTCAAGTATTAGCGAGGCGAAGAAAAAAAATGATTGCATTATTGAAGTGGCTGGCGCCAAGAAAGACGCAACGATTTGCAGCCAGCTCATTAGCCGCAGCTGGAAAGATGAGTGCTATCGGGTAGTGGCGAGAGAATCAAGAGATCAGGCGATTTGTAATAATGTTTATTATCTGAACTGGAAGAATTATTGCTTGGCCGGCGCTTTGCAGGATGCCAGTTATTGCGATAAGATAAAAACCGCGGTTGCCAAGGAGGCGTGCAAAGCGGAATTGATAATTCAATAGGCCTCATCATAAACATTTAAAATGAAAAAATTTTTCTCCAAAAAACATCTGGTTTTTTGTTTTGCCGTGATCGTTGTCCCGGTCGTTGCTTATTTCCTCATCATCGATAAAAACAAACCCGCGGCTGATTTCGCCATAGTTAAAAGAGGGGCGCTTGCCCAAATGGTTAGCGTTACCGGCCGAGTTGAACCGGTGCGTTCGGTTGATTTGGCTTTTGAAACCAGCGGCCGAATCGCCAGCATTGCGGTTGAGGTTGGGGACAGGGTGGCAGCGGGCGAAACTTTGGTTTCTTTAGAAAACAGCAGTGTCATGGCTCAATTAAATTTGGCCCAGGCCGGGTTAAGAGCTCAGGAAATCACCTTGGCGGAGTTAAAAAACGGCAGCCGGCCGGAAGAAATTGCGGTTTATCAGGCCAAACAGGATGCGGCGGAAAATGCTTTATCCGAAGCGAGAAAAGGCCTGGTCGATAAAATTAAAGATGCTTACACGAAAGCGGATGACAGCGTCAGGAGCAAAACTGATAAGTTTTTCAATAATCCGAGAACAGACAATCCTCAAATAATCTTTTTTGTCATCGATTCGCAATTAGAAAACGAAACAGAACAGTTGAGGCAAGCGATTGAAGCCACTTTAATTGTTTGGAATAATTCTTTACTGACTATCAGCACCAGCAGTGATTTATCAGCTTACCTGAGTCAAGCGAAGAACAATCTTGATCAGATCCGCTCGTTTATGGAAAAACTTTCCACCGTGATTAATGGTTTGACCCCGACTTATTCGCTTTCCCAGATCACGATTGATTCTTATAAAACCGATGTTTCCAGCGCCAGAACGAGCATTAATACCGCCGTGGCTAATTTGGTGGCGACAGAAGAAAATTGGAACGCGAGCCAGATGTCTTTGTTGGTGGCGAAAAAAGAATTGTTGTATCGATCATCTCCGGCCACGCCGGAACAAATTGCCGGCCAAGAGGCATTGATTGATCAGGCCAAAGCCGAGGTGGCTACGGCCCAGTCGCAATTGGGTAAAACCGTTATTGTCTCGCCCATTGCGGGCGTGGTCGTGCGCCAAGACGCCAAAAGAGGAGAAATCGTGGCGGTCGGCTCGGTCCTGGTTTCGATTATTTCCGCGGCCAGATTTGAAGTAGAAGTTAATATTCCCGAAGCCGACATTGTTAAAATTACGCTTGGCAATAATGCTAATATCACCCTTGATGCTTTTGGCCAGAACCAGATTTTTATGGCTAAGGTGGTGCAGATAAACCCGGGCGAAACCATGGTGGAAGGAGTGGCAACTTATAAAACCAAGCTTCAGTTCGTTGAAGAGACCAATCTGATCAAGCCGGGCATGACCGCTAATATTGATATTATTACGGCCAGAGTGGAAGATGCTTTATTGATTCCGCAAAGATGCGTTATTTCTAAAAACGGGGACAAGTCAGTCATGGTTTTAGGCGAAGGGGGTGAGACAGCCGAGGTGGCAATTAAGACCGGCCTGAAAGATGCCAGCGGCAATATTGAGGTGATCGAGGGGTTGAAAGAAGGCGATAAAATTATTCTTTCCCCGAAAGAGAAATAACAAATTATTTTTGGCGCCGCTCTGCCCAACCTTTTTTCCAGCAATAATCCAAGCAATAATCCAAGCAATGATCAAAACGATGATTATAAAATTCAAAAAACCTGATTAATTTGTCTTGTGCTTAGATGTCTTGTGCTTAGCTAAGCTGTCTTGTGCTTAGCTAAGCTAAGCACAAGACGCCGAGCTTAAATGAGGACTATAAAATTCTTAAAAAATAATTTTTATCATCTTTATAATCGGGGCGTGGAAAAACGCAGTATTTTTCTTGATGACAATGATCGTTGGCGATTTCTTCAGGGCCTATTTCTTTTTAATGATGTAAAATCTTCAACCAATATTCTTTGGCAAGTAGAAAGACTTTTCGGTCGGGCGACCTTTAAAACAATCAAAAACTTTTTGAGAAAGCAGAAACGCGAGCCACTCGTGCGGTTGATGGCGGATTGTTTAATGCCGAACCATTACCATTTATTAGTTGAAGAAATTAGAGATAATGGGATTTCTCATTTTATGCATAAACTCGGCACCGGTTATACCCTGTATTTTAATAAGAAACATAAGAGGGTGGGATCCCTTTTCCAAGGAACATATAAAGCCGTTGCGGTCGAGGGCTTGGAGCAATTGGAACGGCTTTTAGGTTATATTAATGTGATTAATCCAGGACAACTAATAGAACCGCATCTTAAAAAAGAAGGAATAAAGGATATTAAAAAGATACTGTCTTTTACAAAAAATTATCTTTGGGGCACTCATCAAGAATATCTGGGGAAAAGAGATTCAATTATTATAGACAAAGGAATATTAGGGGACGTTTTTTCTGATCCCGGTGATTATCGCGAGTTTGTCGCTACTATATTAAAAGAAAAGGGAGTTGAGAGTATCGAAAACATTGTTTTAGAATAAATTATAAGAGATTAAAAGCTTGTGCTTAGCTTAGCTAAGCACAAAAACTAAGCACAAAATTATTATGGCGGTGATTGAGGTTAAAAATTTGGAGAAAATATATAAGAGCGAGACAGCGGGGACGCAGGCCTTGGCCGGGGTTTCTTTTGAAATTGAAAAAGGAGAGTTCGTCGCGATCATGGGGCCGTCGGGTTCGGGCAAGTCAACCCTACTTCACATTTTGAATTTCTTAGACCGGCCGACCGCAGGCGAATATTTCTTTGAGGGCAAATCAATCCATAATTATTCCGGGGAAGAAATGGCGTTGTTGAGAAATCAGAAAATGGGTTTTGTTTTTCAGTCATATAATTTATTGGCGAGGACAACGGCGCTGGAAAACGTGAAATTGCCCTTGTCTTATTCTACGACAGAGAGCATCCGCTGGGATGATTTAGCGAAGCAAGCATTAGACGAAGTTGGTTTATTGGCAAGAGCGAGCCATAAACCGTCGCAGCTTTCCGGCGGCGAGCAGCAAAGAGTGGCGATTGCCCGGGCCTTGGTTTTGAATCCGGAAGTGATTTTTGCCGATGAGCCGACCGGTAATTTGGACAGCAAGGGCGGCCATCAAATTATGGAAATCCTTCAGCGTTTAAACAAGGAAAAAGGGCACACGATTGTGATGATTACTCATGAGCTGGATATGGCAGAGTATGCAAGAAGAATAATTCGTCTGAAGGATGGAAAAATAGAATCAGATATAAAAAAATGACCAATTATTCTAATTTCTAATTATTCTAATAACGTTATTAGAAATTAGGAATTAGGTTAATTAGAACAATTTAGATGATTTTGAAACATCTTCTTCACACCGCTATTAATGGTTTGAGAGCGAATAAATCCCGCTCGGCTTTGACTATTTTGGGTATTGTCATCGGCGTTGCTTCGATTATTGCCATTGAATCCATTGGCGAAGGCGCCCAGCTTTTGATTATCAGGCAGTTGGAGGGCATGGGATCGCAGACGTTAATAATTCATCCGGGTCGAGAGCCAAAGGGTCTCTCTGATTTTGCTTCCGAATTTTTTATGGATTCGTTGAAAGAAAAGGATTTGATTGCTTTGAAAAACAAAAACAATGTGCCCACGCTTTTGGATTTGACGCCGGAAGTGATGGTGCCGGGCAGCGTTATTTTCGGCGGGGAATCAAAAGACGCGATTACCATCGGTGCTTCGCCGGCCATGGCGGAAATTCTTGATATTTATCCGAGCGAGGGAATTTTGTTTACCGATGAGGATGTTTCTAATTACAGCTACGTTGCCGTAATCGGTTCAAAAGTGAGAGAAGGGCTTTTCGGGTCAGACGAAGCGATTGGCCAAAAGATAAAAATTAAGGGCAAAAATTTTCGGGTCATTGGCGTTTTTCAGTCCTCGGGCCAGAAAATGATGTTTGATATTGATTCGTTGGTGCTCATCCCTTACACTACGGCCCAAAGATATTTATTGGGTGCGAATTATTACAGCGAATTGGTGGCCCGCGCCACCGCTGACGAAACGATCAGCCAGACCGTTGAGGATATTATTACCACTTTAAGGGAATCGCACGGCATCACTGATCCGTCGAAAGACGATTTTCATGTCCATACTCAGGAAGACATCCAACAAAGGGCGGGCATGATTACCGACATTTTAAAAATACTTTTGCTGTCAGTGGCGGCCATCTCTTTGGTGGTCGGCGGCATCGGCATCATGAATATCATGCTCGTTTCCGTGACGGAAAGGACGCGGGAAATTGGTTTGCGCAAGGCCTTGGGCGCCACGGAGAAAGATATTTTGTGGCAGTTTTTAGTGGAAGCGGTTTTATTGACTTTATCGGGCGGGGCAATCGGCATTACTATTGGCGCGGGCATTTCATTTTTAGCCGCTTTTGTTTTGGGAAAATTCGTGATTATCGGCTGGGAGTTTTCTTTTCCGGTTTCCGCGGCCTTAGTGGGGATTCTTGTTTCCACTGTGGTCGGCCTGGCTTTTGGAATCTATCCGGCTCGCCAGGCAGCGAAGAAAGATCCGATCGAGGCCTTGCGTTTTGAGTAGAGCTCAGCTCTACTCAAAAGAAAAACGGCTTAGAGAGCCGTCTTTCTTTTTTGCCCTTTTACTATAACGTATTGTCTACGCTTGAATTGGCGGGATCGTCGGAGGTGCCGGCAGTGCCGCAGGTTTTTCTGTCAGCGTAAAATTGCTGCCAAGCGGATTTCTTCGCGGTTTTGAAGCTATTTCTGGCGATCTTGATAGTTTCCCGGTAAGTTTTCCAAGCGTCTTTCAAAGCAGTCCTTCTTTCTTTGACATCAGTAATTGCCCAAGCAGTTTTCATTGTTTCTTTTCTGGTTTGAAGACTAGCTTCAGTGACAGCGTAGTAGGCGTCTAATCCGGAGATTATCGCCGTGTCTCTTTTTTCAATCGCTTGCTGCATGCAGGCAATATCAACCACTTTCTTGTTGTTTTTGAATAAATCCTTGGCTTTAGAACTCGGGCCCGGAGAGGCAGAGGCAGGGGGAGCGGACGGCGTTGGCGCGATTGTTTCGTTTTTTGCCAAGGCCGTTGGCGCCAAGCCGGCCAGAAACGAAATTAAAATTAAAGCGCTGAAAAGTTTTTTGTTCATTTTGATTATGTTTTTAGATTTATTTTTAAGCCGACCATTTAATTAATGATAACATCGTGCTATCTTTAAACACAACGCTGCGTTTAGTAAAAAGTTGCTCAATATTATTAAAAACTGGTATAATCATTTTATGAAAAAGCTTTTTTATCTGCAGTCGGGCCTGCTCTTAGCCGGCACCATCTTTGCCTGGACTAATTTCGGCATTGAATTGGCGAACTGGCTTGAGAAAAAGGCGTGCACCAGCGGTTGCGCCATCGGCTTGGCTAATCCGTTTTTAACTCCTTGTTTTTACGGGGCGATCTTCTTCACTATTAATTTTATCGTCAGCTTAATCACTTTAAGGAAAGGAATTAAGAATAATGTTTAAGAAGACGCTTCTCTCTTTATCTTTAGCGATTATTATAATCGGCGGTTTTGCCGGTAATTTTGCTTTAGCCCAATCAAATCAAGCCAAGCTCTATTTCTTTTATGGCTCCACTTGCCATTTTTGCAAGCAGGCGGAAACTTTTTTAGATGAGCTGAAAACCCGGTACGCCAATTTGGAAATTATTGCCTACGAGGTTTTTGAGAGTCCGGATAATGCCAAGTTGTACCAGAAGCTTTTGGAGAATTTCGGCTTGGAAACAATTGTTAAAGTGCCGGCGATTTTTATCGGCGACAAAACCATTATCGGCTATGGCGGACCGGAAACAACGGGCCAAGAAATAGAAGCGGCGGTGCAATATTGTTCGGAAAATGTTTGCGTTGACCCGTTGGGAAAAATTGGCTCCCAGCCGGAAAAGAAATTTAAGGTGCCGTTAATCGGTGAGTTTGACCCGAAAAAAGTTTCTTTACCGATCTTATCAGTGGTGGTCGGTCTGATGGACGGGTTTAATCCCTGCGCCATGTGGGCGCTTTTACTGCTTTTGTCTTTATTGCTGACGGTGAAGTCGCGCCAGAAAATTTGGCTCATCGGCGGTACGTTTATTTTGGCCTCGGGCATTCTTTATTTTCTTTTCATGACTGCCTGGCTTAATCTATTCCTATTTTTAGGATACATCAGTATCATTAGGGTGATTATCGGTTTAGTTGCTTTGGCCGCCGGCGTCTGGAGAATCAGGGATTTTTTTAAATGGCAGCCGGGCGTTTGCAAAGTGGCTGATGAAAAATCGCACAGCAAAATGGAAGAGAGAATTCGTAGAATTCTAGCGCCCTCGGTTTTGCCCGCTACTTTTTTAGGCATTATTGCTTTGGCGTTTTCCGTTAATTTAGTTGAATTTTTCTGTTCAGCCGGGTTTCCCGCCATTTTTGCTCAGGTCTTGGCGATTCAGCAAATCAGCTCTGTCCAGAAATATTTTTACATTCTCATTTATATCTTTTTCTTTATGCTGGATGACTTAATTGTTTTCAGCTTAGCTGCTTTTACGCTCCAAAAAGTCGGCTTTACGGATAAATACAGCCGCTGGAGCACATTGATCGGCGGCGCTTTATTGTTTTTGCTCGGCTTGGCTTTAGTATTTAAGCCGGAATTATTGATGTTTAAATAGGGTTTGTGCCCTTGACGAACAAGCTTGCTTAAATTAAGTTAAACTAAGGTCTATTTAAGAATAAAATCCCGCCCTGGCTGAAAAACAGGCGGAAAAGGTCGGTAGTAAAAGACGATTAACTTATTCGTGAAAATTCGCGAATTAGATTCGCGATTGATTAGCGAACTTTAAATATGGCAGATCAAGCTTATTGCGTTAAATGCAAGGCCAAGAGAGATATGAGCGGTGCTAAAGAAGTAGCCATGAACGCTAAGGGCGGCGGCAAGAGGAGAGCAATGACCGGCACCTGCGTGAAATGCGGCACCAAGATGTTCAGGATTATGGGAAAGGCAAAATAACAACCTTTCGCTACTTGTTTTTCCAGAATCCGCCTCTTCGGCGGATTTTGGCTTTTAAGTCGCGTGTGGATTCGCGAGTGTTGCAAAAAATAGTATTGTGTTTTAGTATTGAAACAGCACATTCTTTTTGTTCAAACCGGAAATCGGATCGGAGGTGCCAAATGAAGTTTTCTACTTTCCAAGAGATCTGTTTACGGATGATTATCATCGGAGTCTGCGCTCTCATGGTGATTCTTGTTGTCGCCATGTGGGCAGATGTTTATATCGAGATCAGGGGCCATCCTGGTCTGTGCCTTTTTCATCCTCGTCCGTGTACAGATCTTTTAATCTTCATCGGAAGATGAAGACGAGGCGCTGCGGTCTATGACCCCAGCGCTTTTGTTTATAAAAAACAAGGCGTGGTTCTGGTTTTTACTGGGAATTATTCTATTATTGATAAATGAACAGCAATTATAAAAAAGTTATTATTGCGATTATTTTTGTTCTGATTGCTTTGAATGCGGCGGTCTGGCCGCAGGTTTTTGAAATAAACAGTCGGCAGTTAAAAGTAGTTTTCTTTGACGTGGGCCAGGGCGACGCCATCTTTATTGAAACGCCGCAAAAAACCCAGATTCTGATTGACGGCGGGCCCGGAACAGCGATATTGGAAAAACTCAACCAGGAAATGGCGTTTTTCGACCGGGAAATTGATTTGATTATTTCCACCCATCCTGACAGCGATCACTTAGCCGGCTTGGTAGAAACAATGAAGAGTTATCAAATTGATTCAGTGGGTTGGTCGGGCGTGAGGAATAGCGAGCCGCTGTTCAAGGAGTTCTTAAAGGAAATTAACATTGATAAGGCGGGGATGGTAGTTTTAAGCCAAGGCAAGATAATCCGGGTGGGCAAAAATTTGTTCTTTGAGATTTTATCGCCCGGAGAAGAGGCGATTGGTAAAGAGGTTAAAGACGCCAATGCTTCTTCTTTGGTTTTAAGAATGGTTTATGGCGAGAGCGAATTTCTATTTACCGCTGACGCGTCGCAATCAGTGGAAAAAAAATTAGCTCAAAATGCCGATATCAGCAGTGATGTTTTGAAGGTCAGCCATCATGGATCAAAAACAGCTACCAGCGAGGATTTTCTTAAAGCCGTTAGTCCGGCCATTGCCGTGATTCAGGTGGGCAAGAATTCTTACGGTCATCCGAGCGTTGAGGTCTTGGATCGGCTGGAAAAATATGGTATCAAGGTGATAAGAACCGACGAGCGAGGGAATATTAGGTTCTTTTCTGATGGCGAAAAGATAATTATTAATACAAAGAAATAAAAGATTAATTCGGACTTTTGTATCTAGTATCTTGTATCTGGTATTTCGTATACTAAATACAAAATACTAAATACTAAATACAAAAAGATGGATTTTCCCTTATTCAAAACTAAAATCGATGGTCTTAATAAGAAGTTTGATCTTAACAGTCCTGTCGGCAGGAAGGATTATTTTTTGGCAAAGGCAGGGCTGGAGATAGAAAAGCTGAAACAATATTTGGCCGAGAATACTTTTGTTGTTTACATGCTCGGCAAAAAGGGCTCGGGCAAAGGTACTTATGCTCAGCTGCTTAAAGAAGTTTTCGGCGAGGAAAAAGTTTGTCAGGTTTCCATTGGCGATACGATCAGAAGATGGCATAAAATCGTTTTGGAAGAAAAAGACGGCAAAGAAAAAATGATGGCGGCTTTGGCCAAGGGTCGGTACCGCGGTTTTATTTCCAAAGAAGAGGGAATTGAGCGTCTCTTGGGTCGGAGTACGACCACGCTTTTGCCGAGCGAATTTGTTTTGGCTTTGCTCAAGGCGGAAATTGATGCTTTGGGCCGGCGGGCGCTTTTTATCGATGGCTTTCCCCGCGGTTTGGATCAAGTTTCTTATTCTCTGTTTTTCCGCGACCTGATTGGTTACCGCGATGATCCTGATATTTTTGTTTTGATTGATATTCCGGAAATCGTTATTGACGAAAGAATCAAATGGCGTCGGGTATGTCCATTGTGTCAGACATCGAGAAATATAAAGCTTTTACCCACGAGCAAGATCGGTTTTGACAAAGAAAAAAAAGAATTTTATCTGGCGTGCGATAATCCGGCTTGCCAGGGATCAAAGATGGTGGCTAAGGAAGGAGGGGATTTGGGCTTGGCGGCTTTTCGCGAGCGCCTGGACAGCGATGCTAATTTAATGAAGCAAGCGATGGGGCTTTACGGCATTCCGAGGATTTTATTACGGAATCATTTGCCCGCCGATAAGGCCTTGGAATTGGCTGACGATTATGAAATAACTCCGGAATATTCTTATCAATGGGATGAAAAAGAGAATAAGGTTTTGATTGAAGAAAAATCATGGGTTTTTCGCGATGACGATGGTATTCCTTCGGTCAGTTTTCTCGCCCCGCCTGTAGCCCTCTCTTTAATCAAACAATTGGTCCAGGTTCTGGGGTTATAAAAAGACAAATTTCTATTTTTAACTACGGTCGTTTTTTCTTGACCGCGAATCTTGGTTTTTGGTAAAATGAAGATGGTTCTGTTGCTTCTTAGTCAGATTCGGCAATGTTTTTTTTAGGGAGTCCTTATTCTGTCGGCCCTTGGGTTGGCGGAGCGGACACCCACCTGATTCTTTACCGAATCAATCTGATAGGAAGAGGCAGGACCTCATACCAATCCCGTGATAGTTTTGAGAGATACTTTAGTTATCCTTGGTTATCAAGGGATTGGTACGGGGCAGGGCCACCCAAAATCCGCCTCATCGGCGGATTTCGGCTTTAGTTGTGAGGTCTATGCCGGGATTTAAGGGGTATTGACATACTACCGGGAATCCCGGTAAAATAGGTATATGAAAATACATTTACCCAATAGTGCTTTTTTGGGGAATATCGATCCCTTTTTTAACGCATTTAATCCTTCTAACAAGGATAAGCTAGAGATCAGTGCGAATAAAAACTGGATTTTCGTGCATCCAGTGGTGCTATCAATGATCGCTGCCCTTGCTCTTACGGTTGATCCGGCGAAAATCAGTTGCGAAAAAATAGTGGCTAAATCAGGACATTATCTTGTAAGAATGGGATTGTATAAATTTTTACAAATAAAGCATGGGATTCATATATCTGAACATGATCCTTCGGGGCGTTTTATTCCTTTAGCACAGATAAAAAATTCGCAAGAGCTGACGAGATTTATCACAGAGATGATTCCTCTGCTTCATTTAGAGCCAAGACAAATGGAGCCGATTCGATATATTGTCAGTGAGCTTGTCAGAAATGTGTTGGAACACGCGGAAGCGAAAAACGGTGCCGTTCTATCGGCTCAGTACCACAAGAAGAGTAATACCATAAGGATTGGCATAGCTGATACCGGAGTCGGCATAAAACAAACTATCAATCAGTCTTATGACGCTCGAGACGATTCGGAGGCCATTAAATTAGCATTGATGCCAGGCATTACCGGCACCACTAAAAGAGAGGGAGGAACCGAACTTAATGCCGGCGCGGGTTTGTTTTTCATAAAGTCCATCGCTTCTATCAACCGCAATTTCTTTGTCATTTACAGCGGCGCAGGGATGTACAAGCTTTTAAAAGAAAGGCCCAAGAAAAGAATTTCATTACACGCGAATCCTGTTATGGATAGACATTCGGAAAAAAATAATTTACCTTTTTGGAGAGGGACGATTGTCGGCATGGATATTTCTTTGGACGCGACGAGCGAATTTACGGTTCTCTTAGATCTTATTCGGGATACCTATTCACAAGCCGTTAAAGCAAGGAAAAAAGAGCGGTATAAAAAAGCAAGATTTATTTAAAACAATGCTTTCTATAAAATTATTGCCGATTACGGGCAGTTTCGCCGAAAATAAGGATTTAGCCAGAAATATAAGAAAAGAAAAAATCGTCCCGGTATTAGAAGGTGGTCGGGAGGTTTGTTTAGATTTTGAGGGCATAGAGTCGGCGACCCAATCGTTTATCCACGCTTTAATCAGTGAGCTGATAAGAGTATACGGGGATGATGTTATCGATAAAATTATTTTTAAAAACTGTAACGGGACAGTACAAAAGATAATAAATATCGTCATAGATTACATGCAGGAAAGGGATTAATTTGGTTCGTGGAGCCAACTAAAAAAAATACCCCTCGACAAGCTCGGGGCGTTTTTTAGTTAAAGCGATTATTATCATTGTCAACAACGTAAGCGATCGTGCGCATTGTTGACAGTGTGGTATTTGTGTTTGGCCCGGCCAAGCACGGATTACATCGATAATTTCAGGGCGGCAAGGATCATTTAATTTTTTCGGGGCGCTGGGACCCGCCTAAATTTTATATTCGGGGAAGAGAGAATTGAACTCTCACCGTACGCACCCCATGCGTACATCCTGCCGTTGGACCATTCCCCGAAATTTTGGCGGGCAAGATTAGGTTTTCGCTATTGCCTTGATGCACTTGGCGCAGGCCTTAATTCTGCTTTTTGCTGAGGCCAATTTAACCCATTGGAGATTGGGATATTTTCTCACCTTAATCGTGGGATTATATTTGCCGCGGAGTTTTTTGTGCCTCTGAATGATGACCGAGGTCTTACCGCAGATCGCGCATTTCTTACCCATATTGTTTAGAAATTAAAATAATTAGGTTAATTAGAAATTATAGTATAGATTCTTTTTAAAATCAACGAGGTATGTTAAAATAATCTCATGTCCTCAACAATTTTCGGTTTAATCGTCATGGTTTTTTCTTTAGTCCTCCATGAAATTTCTCATGGCTATGCGGCTTTAGCCATGGGAGACACTACCGCCAAAGACAGCGGCCGGCTGTCTTTGAATCCCTTGAACCATTTAGATCCGCTGGGATCAGTGCTCGTGCCTCTGCTTTTGCTTTGGAGCGGCAGCCCCATTGTTTTTGGCTGGGCCAAGCCAGTGCCCATCAACCCTTATAACTTTAGAAATCCCAAGAGCGGCATTTTAAAGGTTTCTTTGGCCGGCCCGGTGGCTAATTTCGCCGTGGCGATTTTTTTCGGCCTACTCATCAGATTTTTGCCTTTGCCGGAGAATCTTTTGCCGTTTTGGGCGCAGATCGTAGCGATTAATTTATTGTGGGGATTTTTTAATCTTTTGCCCATCCCGCCTTTGGATGGTTCGCAGATTCTTTTTTCTTTGCTGCCGGAAAGATTCGCTAATTTGAGGCGGGTTTTGCAGCAATATGGTTTTGCGCTGTTGATTTTGTTTGTCTTTTTCGGATTTCAAATTTTAAATATCATTGTTTCTTTCGTTTTTAACCTTCTGGTGGGGTGATTAGGTTGACCTTCGCGAAATGATATGTTAATTTATAAAACGTAATGCCCACGATTCACCAATTAGTGAAAAAAGGAAGAAAACAAATCGTCTTCAAGGATAAGACGCCGGCTTTGACATACGGCTTTAATGTTTTAAAAAATCGGCCGATGGATTATTCCTCTCCTTTTAAAAGAGGCGTTTGTTTGAAAGTTTTCACCACTACGCCGAAAAAACCAAACTCGGCCTTGCGCAAAGTTGCCCGGGTCCGTCTGAGCAATGGCATGGAGGTGACGGCTTATATTCCCGGCGAAGGCCATAATTTGCAGGAACACTCGATTGTGGTTATTCGCGGAGGCAGGGTTAAAGATTTGCCCGGCGTGCGATACCATATTGTCAGGGGCATGCTGGATACGAGCGGGGTGGAGAATCGGAAACAAGAGAGAAGCAAGTATGGAGTCAAAAAACCCAAATAAAAATGCGTAAATTTACCAAACACATAATTCAGCCCGATACTTTATACGCCAGCCCGCTGGTGGCAAAGTTGATTAATCAGGTGATGCGCCGGGGCAAGAAAAACGCAGCGATAAAAATTGTCTATCGCGCTTTAATCTTGGCAAAAGAAAAAACAAAGAAAGAGCCCTTGGAGGTTTTAGATACGGCCTTCAAGAATGCCGCGCCTTTATTGGAAGTTAAACCGAAAAGAGTCGGCGGCGCCACTTATCAGGTGCCGATGGAAGTGAAGGGCGACCGTAAAAATGCTTTGGCAATGAGATGGATTTTACAAGCAGCCAGAAATAAAAAAGGCAAGCCCATGGCGGAAAAGCTTTCCGAGGAATTAATTTTAGCTTTTAATAACGACGGCTCGGCAGTCAAAAAGAAGCTTGACACTCATCGCATGGCTGAAGCCAATCGCGCCTTCGCGCACTTTGCCAGATAAACGACATGCCCAGAGCCTATCCTTTAGAAAAAATCAGGAATATCGGCATCATTGCCCACATTTCCGCGGGGAAAACAACCACGAGTACTTGTATTTTGTATCATACCGGCAAGGTCCATAAAATCGGCACCCTGGAAAAGGGGACCACGCCTCTGGATTGGATGGTTCAGTCGCAAGAAAGGGCAATGACGATCATGGCCGCCGCCACGACTTGTTATTGGGGCGCGGGCGAACAAATGCACCAGATTAACTTGATTGATACGCCCGGCCATATTGATTTTACCGCTGAAGTCCAGCGGTCTTTGCGGGTTTTGGACGGCGCCGTAGTTGTTTTTGACGGGGGTTCGGGAGTCCAGCCGCAATCAGAAACGGTTTGGCGCCAAGCCGATGGTTTTAATGTGCCGAGGATTTGCTTTATCAATAAAATGGATAAGATGGGCGCTACTCTTGAAATGAATTTGGACTCCATTAAAAGAACGCTCACTGCCAATGCTATTCCTGTTCAGATTCCGATTGGATCAGAAGAAAACTTTTCTGGCGTGATTGATCTTTTGACCATGAAGGCGCTGAAGTTTGAAGGCCAGGAGGGAGAAATCATTAAAGAAGAAGAAATTCCTGCTGACCTTAAGAAAACCGCTGAACAATGGCGCAAAGCCGCAACAGAAAAGATTGTCGTTGAGGATGAAGAGGTTTTTGAAAAATATCTTGCCGGCAAAGAAATCTCATTAGAGGACTTAAGAAAGGCCTTGAGAAAAGGCGTGATTGCCTGCAAAATATTTCCTGTTTTTTTCGGCTCTCTTTTCAAGAGGATCGGTGTTCAGCCGGTTTTGGATGCGATCATTCAT
>CAZKCH010000011.1:0-16943 GCA_964551525.1 uncultured Candidatus Saccharibacteria bacterium | reverse complement strand
TGGCCAATAGTATAAAACCCAAGTCCAAAATGCCGGCCAATAACTTTCTTTGTTTTCGCCTCAATAATATCCCCTGTTTTTGCTTTTAAATTATGGCGCAAAAAATCAGCGCTACCTTTAACTAAAAAGCATAAATCCTGACTTTCTTTTGCCGCGGCTGTGGGCAAGCCCGCTTTTTTGGCCATCAGCCGCACCTCCGACTTAGTATATCCGCCTAACGGAAATAAAACCCGGCTCAATTGTTTTTGTCCCAACCGCCAAAGAAAATATGACTGGTCTTTTTGAGTATCTTTGGCTTTCAATAACTTGTATTTAGTATTTAGTATCTTGTATTTTGTATTTTCGATACGAACATAATGGCCCGTCGCGATGAAATCCGCGCCCATTTTCAGGGCCTTGTCCAGGAATAAGCCAAATTTTATTTCTTCGTTGCAAATCACGCAAGGATTCGGCGTCAAACCCGCTTTTGTCTGTTTGAGAAAATAATCAATCACTTTCTTTTTAAACTCCTGGCGGAAATCAAAAACAAGAAAAGGAATGCCTATTTTTTTGGCGGCCAAGCGAGCCATTTTCTCTCCGGCTTGATAACTATCTGCCAAACGCATAAAAACGCCGGAAACGTCATTTCCTGCTTTTTTCAGTAAAAAGGCGGCCACAGAGGAATCCACGCCGCCGGATAAAGCTACAAAAACATTGAACATAATCGCTAATCAATCCCGAATCGCATTCGCGAATATTCGCGAATTAAAATTAGAGATCGATTTGAGATTTTTATGTATACCTATCTGCCACGTTTGACGCGGCGAATGATTCCGGCTTGAGCTTCGGCTCAAAGCCATTACCCTTAATAATACCCGTTACTTCCCTAATCATTTCCCTGGTGTCCCCGGCTTCCCCGACATCAGCATGAATATAGCGAAATTGCCAGTTAGCGGAAAAATCAAGATTGGCAAATTCTTTCTGCAAGCTGTCTTTCAAAGTCAGGGCCAAATCGCACGACAGCAAAACCTCCTGCAGAATTCGCATTTTCCACCCAATAAATTTTCGGCCCTCAAAATTTATCTTTTTCAAAAAGAACCGGCCGCCCTCGCTGACCCTTAAAATCACGATTGCTAAAGGGAATTCCGGCGTATCAGAAGAAGAAGAATCACAACCGACAATAATATCGTAAAACTTTTCCGGCTTTTCTTTTACGTATGCCAAAATCTCCTTTATCACTTCATCAAGGGAAAGCCGGCCAAGAGATGGATTATAAAAGAAATCTTTTTCCATAATTATCCCAAATTATCAGAAAAAAATAAAAAAATCAACGGGGCCTTCTTCTTAGAAAAAATTTCATTGTTTTAAAACAAAACAAGGCCAAGATAATCAAAAGCGGCCAGAATAACCAGTCAATCTTGACTGCGGTTAACAGCAGGGAAATGCCGGCAATAAATAAATTATTTTTCGTCAAGGTCTTCCCTAAAATCTTTTGCTCAGTTAAAATGCGGTCTAATTCAACAACAGCCCCCTCTCTTTGTCTTTCTATAAAATTGAGCACATCAATTGTTGCTCTTTGAACCTGTTCGGGTAAAACGATTTTTTCTGCTACCAAGCCCCTTTCTGGAACCAAGGGATTTGTGCCCTGATCAACTTCATAACCGTCGGCAAGGACGTCTTTGTCGGTATCAGATGCCTTGGGATCGGTCTTAAATAGCGCTTCCCGCTCATCGGAAAGGCCATCATTATCGTCGTCATAATCTTGGTCGTCACCCGAACCGTCGTGGTCTGTATCATAATCAACAAATTTCTGACTAGGTGAAGAAATCTGCCCTTCCAAGATAACCGCTTCTGGCTCTTTTCCGGGTTCTGATTTTTTAATATTGGAAAGCTTAACACTAAAAATATGATTACCAAAGCTGGCTTGCCAGTCAATCCATTTTTCTACCAAACTATTGTTGATAGCAGTAAAATTTGTTTCTCCGATCAGGTTTTCTCCATCAAAAAAACTGACCTTTCCCGTCAGGTCAAAACCAGAATGATTTTGGAATGCGGTATAAATCCTAATTTTCTCGTCAACAAAAAAAGGATCTTTAGAATACCATAAACTACTGGCAAAACCGGCATTTAGTGTCTGCCCGGAAACAAAAAAACAAGCCCGAAAAAAGAATAGACAAGTCAGAAAAAATACTATTGCGGATTTTACTAAAATCGGCTTCATTAAACGCAAGCACTAATAATCTTGACGAAAGATTCTGCTTTCAACGACGCCTGGCCGACCAAAAAACCATCGATATCGGCATGAGCAATAAAATCATTGATATTTTTTTCATCGACGCTACCGCCGTAAAGAATCTTTATTTTTTGGCTGGTCGCCTTATCAAATATCTCGGTTAAAACATTTTTAATAAAGGCCTTGGCATTCCCCACTTCTTCTGGACTGACCACAATCCCTTCTTGGCTGCTCACTGCCCAAATCGGCTCATAAACAACGCTGACTTTCATTGCCTCGTTTTTCTTCACGCCCGCCAAGCCGATTTTTAATTGCTGCCTTATTTCATTTCTGTCATCACTCGCCGAACGATTCTGATCGCCAACGCACAAAATCGGCTTTAAGCCGGCCGCCAAAGCCGCTTTTGTTTTTTTATTCACTAACCCATCGTTTTCTTCAAAATACTTTCTTCTCTCCGAGTGGCCGATAATCACGTATTCGCAGCCGATATTTTTAAGCATGGCCGGGCTGGTTTCGCCGGTATAAGCGCCACCTTCGGCTTGCCAAAAACAATCCTGCGCCCCCGTCTTAATCACTTGACCACTCAATGACTTAATCACTTCCAAGTATGGAAATGGCGGACAAACAATCAACTCAATATTCCTCGCTCCTGCCATGGCTTTTTTGTAAGCAGTCGCAAGTCGCTTGGCCTCATCAAGCGAGGCTGGATTCATTTTCCAATTGGCAACAATAATTTTTTTCATATTTTTGTATACAAAATACTAGATACTAAATACAATCCTTCGGTAAACTCAGGATTGTCCCGAGAAAAATCGAGGGACAAGATACAAAAGTGACTATCAACCCGCTGATTATTGCCCCCAGAATAATCAAAATTGTCGCTCTTTTCCTCGGTACATCCAATAGCATG
Source organism: uncultured Candidatus Saccharibacteria bacterium (assembly GCA_964551525.1). GTDB lineage: Bacteria > Patescibacteriota > Minisyncoccia > Minisyncoccales > GWA2-46-15 > GWA2-46-15. The sequence goes on along the minus strand of CAZKCH010000011.1, from coordinate 13,821 downwards.
GCAGCAATGGCGCCGGTCCAGCCGCCGACAAAAGGAATGGGGATAGCGGTTAAAATCAAAATGGTTAAATCCCGACCGATCTTGCCCAATAAGATATTGGCTTTATGCCCAACTTTATTAAATAACCAATCAAAGAATTTCTGGAAACAAGGACATTGTTTTGACAACCAATCAGCAATGGGCCGGCCCAACAAAACGATTCCCAAGAGCGGCACCAAGTTGCCTGCCACTGACAATGAAAAAGCGAGCCAAACCGACAAGCCATAGACCTTGATTGCCAAGGGAATAGCACCCCGAAGTTCAACAATCGGACTCATGGCGATTAAAAATGTTTTTAATTCAGCGATCATTGTTTTCTCAAATACTCTGCCGCCTTTTCCGGCTCAATCGTTGATATTTCAATTCTCGTTCCCATTTCAAAACCGGCGGAAATATTGGTTTTCGGCAGAATGGTCCAATGCCAGTGATAATAGCTATAATCCTTGCCATCGCAAGGCGCGGTATGCAAATAGAAATTATAAGCCGGATTGCCCAAGCCGCGGTAAAGCTTGCCCAACGCTTTTTTAAAGGCCTCGGCCAACTGCTCTTTCTGCGATTCTTTTGCTTCCTCAAACTGTGCCGAATGTTTTTTCGGAGAGATTATCATTTCGAAGGCGGTCTTGGAAGCAAACGGACAAAGAACAACAAATTCCTCATTTTCAAAAACAATTCTTTTTCTCGTTTTCAACTCCCAAGCCGTCATCTCACAATAAAGACATTTTTTGTGTTTTTTAAAGTACCTTTCCGAATTCGCCAAGGCCTGGATTAAGTCAATATCCAATAGGGGCGTCGTAATCAATTGAGAATGAGGATGCGGCTGAGAAGCGCCCGCTTCTTTGCCGTGATTATGGAAAATAGAAACATAGCTGACAAAATCATCCCTTTTCAATTCAGAAAATCTTTCCTGATAAGCGTCGATCACTTCTTTGATGTGGCTTTCTGGTAATAACGCTAATGACTTCTCGTGATCAACGGTAATAATCAGTTCGTGATAGCCCACCGCGTTCAAACGTTTGTAAAACTCTCCCTCCACTACTTCGTCTAAATGAGGATGAGGAAGAAACGCCGGATATTTGTTGGGAATAATGATGGTTGTCCATTGATACGGCTTTACTGAAGGCCATTTTTCCGGAACACCAATTCCCCTGCCTTTGTAATAAGCGGCGACTGGCCTTTCTTGAGTGCTAATCTGGCAAAAAGGACAATCCTTTTTAGATATTTTCGCTTCTGTTCTTTTTTCTTCCTTGAACATTTCCGGCCGCTTGGCCCGGCCCGTAGCAATCACCACCCAATCCCGCGACGCCAAATCAAATCTTAACTCCGAAGGAAATTTTGTCTGTAGTTTTTTATTCATTATATTTTCCGGAAATTAAATTACCGCGGATTTGAAAAACCTCAATAAACGTTTTCAGCATACCGGAAAATTTTACTTTTGATTCGGCGTCGTTGTTCCAAACAACCGGAATTTCTTGAATTTTATAGCCGAATTTCTTCGCCAGGGCCAGCGCCTCTATATCAAAACCCCATCGATCAATTAAACATTTAGAAAAAATCCTGTTGGCGGCCTTGGCGCTGAACGCCTTAAATCCGCACTGGGTATCTTTGATGCCCCATAGCCCGGCAACTGTTTGAATAACGATATTGCCCAAATCGCCCACAACTCTACGGTACCAGGACTGACGTGCCGAAATAATGGCTCCCTTAATATCTCTGGAACCGATCACGACTTCAAGCCCGCTCTCAAAAAGCGGCCACATTTTTTCTATCTGATCAATGGTGGTTGAATTGTCCGCATCCATAAAAAGCCGGTAATCCCCTTTTGCCTCCAATAATCCTTGCCTCACCACCCAGCCCTTGCCGTGATTCTCCTTATTGTCGATCAGTCGTAAATTATCGTTGTGCTTAGCTAAGCTAAGCACAACTTCAGCAGTGGCGTCCTGAGAGCCGTCGCTGACAACAATAATCTCGTAATCAGATTCTGAAAGATCCTGTCCTGAGCCAACCGAAGGATGCTGGCGCATATAAGCGTCAATTGCCGCCAGTGTCTTTGGCAGCCGCCTTTCCTCGTTATACGCCGGAATAATGATCGAGAGTTTCATTTTGTTTATGGTTTAAAATTTACGCTCTGATTTTATATTATCACAAACCCAGCCAAAACAAAAAACATCCCGCTCAAGGCGAGGATGTTTTTTATATGTGGGCTCGTGTCCTCACGAGCCCTGGATCTCAATAGAGGTAGCTTCAAAGATTTCGTATCCGGCATCCGACCCAAATGGCCGGATGACGCAGATAACGCGTTCCTGTAAGGACTTATAAATCTGCCCCACAGAAAACCATCCTGTCCCCAACTCGGAGATACAGATGGTTTTACCCGTCAATTTTTGACGGGCGTCATCAATATCCTTTACAAAAATTTGTTTGATCATCTCAACCTCCTTTCCAAATACATCCGATCAGATCCCCCCACTCCATCCCTGGAGTGGTAATGGGGGTCGGACATCCAAAAAGGACATTCACGCCCAGATCAAACGTCCAGACCATCACTATAACGAAGCCTATGATTAGTAAAATAATGATGGCGTAAATCACAAAGGACTGTCCTTTCTGTGGCTTAGGAGAAAGCATTTCTTGAATGATTCCGTGTCGGGGATCATTCAATCTTTCTCTTAAAAAAACGGGGTTCATTTCTTCCTCCTTCCGGATCCTATCCGGAAAAAATTTACCGATATTTTTTGAATCGGTAATTTGATAAAATAGCGCGTAGAGCTATTTAACTTATAAAACGATATCCACAAAAAGTCAAACAGAGGCCGGGCCTCTGTACGCTCTGCTTTTGTAAAATAAAACAACCAAGGCAAGCGCTTTAGCCAGGGTTGTTTGTCTCCCGCGATGCGAGAGATTAATTTTTGCCGGTTCTCCGCCGGACTGGGAAAACAAAATTGCGTTTTCGCCAAGTTGTTGATAACCGGGCAACCAACCCGGCGAACGATCGTCCACCTCTATAAGCCTCCGAAGGGGGCCAAGAGGGCCTCCAGCCACGCCTCAACGGTGGGCCGGAGAAAGATCGCGGTTATTATAATCGCGATCGCGACGATGGCGACGGGCCAAAGTGCATACCCGTCGCCAGAACGGCGATTAAACATATTTATATTATAACACGAGAATTAGTAGTTTGTCAACACTTGGCAGCTACCTTTGGTGACGAGGATGGTTTGCTCAAAATGACAGGAAAGCGATTTGTCTTTGGTTTCGTAACCAAAACCATCGGCTGATTTTCTTAAACGCCAATCCCCGGCTGTTACCATTGGTTCTAAGCAAATGGTCATTCCTGATTCCAAGACAATTTCTTCGTCTCCACCACCGCGCAAAGCAGCTTCGCTGCCGCGCGGCACAGCAAAATTTAAAATCTGCGGATCTTCATGTAATTCCCGGCCAATGCCATGGCCGCACAATTCTCGGACAACATTAAAGCCATTCTTCTCAACATATGCCTGAATCGCTTGGCTGATATCAGCAACGCGATTGCCCGGCTTGGCCTGTTTTTTGCCGATCTCCAATGCCTGACGAGTTACTTTAAGCAACTTCTTTGCCAAAGGCGAAATCCTGCCCACGCCGACAGTAATGGCCATATCTGTATGGAAACTCGCAGATCCTGAGCTAGTCGAAGGACTCGGATACAAAATCCCCAAATCCAAAGAAACCAAATCCCCTGCTTTAAAAACACGGTTATCAGGCAACCCGTGAACTAATTGCTCGTTTATAGAAACGCAAAGACAATTAGGATATCCTTCATACCCTTTAAAAGAAGATTTTCCCCCATAATTAGAAATGAGGGCCTCGGCGAGGTCCTCGAGCTCTTTAGCGGCCACTCCGGGCTTAACTTTCTTTGCCAATTCTTTCATTATCCGCGAAAGAATCTTGCCGCCCGCAACCATGATTTTGATTTCTTCTGGAGTTTTGATATTAACCATTTAGAGCTTTTAAAATATTGGCGAAAACGATTGCCGGGGCGGGCGAACCATTAACTTTCTTAACTGAAATTCCTTGTTTTCTAAAATAATCAGCCATGGGCAGGGTTGTTTTTTTATAAACCTCGAGGCGGGCTTTGATGGTTTTCGGATCGTCTAATTTTTTTCTGGTCAGCAGTTTTGAACCATCAAGCGCACAACGCTTTAATTTCAGCGTTTCTTTTGAATAAAGAATCGGATGGCGCATTAATTCGCAAAGCCGGCGATGGGAATTGCGAAAAACGCTGTCCTTGGCAGTCACCTCCAATAAAATCACTTGGATATTCTTTGCGCCGTAGAGTTTTTTCAGAAAAGGCATTAAATCCTCGGCTTGATAAATTGACCGAGGCGAACCGGCTAAAAGCAAGCTTTCGCCTTGAGCAAAAAACTCGGAGATCTTTTTCTTCATCAGAAAATTGGTAAAAGGATCGCTGTTTAACAATCCTGTCTGCCATCTTTTTTTCTCATCGGCCATATAATATCTTTGTCCCCCAACTTCCACAAACTCACCTTTTTTGGCGTTCATTATTTTCGCTTCCAACACTTTGCTGGTTTCCAGATAATACAAACTGAACCGATCAGCCAAAAGCTCGGCCTGCGTGCCTTTGCCGCTCCCCGGCGGTCCCATGATTATTATCACCTGCTTCTGGTTTTTCGGTTTAACTTTAGGCATAAGTCTAAAATTAGTTTAAAGCATTGATGATTGTAAAGACACTGATTTATACGGATACTACTGATTTATACTGATATCCGCATCAATCAGTTAAATCAGTATTAATCAGCGTCTAGAAGGTATCGTACTCGCGCATTTCCAGCTGGGAATTGATGGCCCGCAAGGTTTCCAAAACAACGGAAACCACGATCAACAACGAAGTGCCGCCAACCAGAAACTGGAAGGCCTGAACACCGGTAATGCCCTGAACAATCGAAGGCATGACCGCGATTAAGCCCAGAGACAAGGCGCCGACAACCAAAATTTTATTCAGAATAGAAGAGATAAATTGAGATGTGGAACTGCCCGGCCTGATGCCCGGCACAAATCCGCCCATTTTCTGCAAATTCTCGGAAATGCTTTTCGGATCGAAGGTAACCATGGTGTAAAAGAAAGTAAAAACAAAAACGAGGATAAAATAAAGAAGACCGTAGACCCATTGATTTTGCAAAAAGGCCACTATTTGAAGGAAAAACTTAGCCACCTGGCCGCCCACGCCGCCGAGAATATTAGCGAGCATGGTCGGAAACAAAAGAATGGAAATGGCAAAAATAATGGGGATAACGCCGGCCGGATTGACATTCAAAGGCAAATAAGTGGAAACGCCGCCGTAAAGCTTGGTACCCCTCACTCTTTTGGCATAAGAAACGGGAATATTCCGTCTGGCCTCGGTGATCAAAACCACGCCGCTGATAATCAGGATTGAAGAAACAAAGAAAAGCGCATAAGAAACCAGCTTGGTCGGGTCATACGCCGAAGCCATCTGCCTGATGTTATTGGGAAAATCAGCGATAATGCCGGCGAAAATGAGCAAAGAAACGCCGTTGCCGATTTTCTTTTCCGAAATCAACTCCCCCAGCCAGACCAAAAGCATGGTGCCGGCGGTCATGGTCAGCAACGAAGAAACCATGGTTAAAAGGTCTAATTGTCCTAAAATCTGCTGGCGCTGGAAAACCGAAATCATGGCATAGCCCTGCAAAATCGCCAAGGGCACAGCCAAAAACCGGCCGTATTGATTGAACTTTTGCCTGCCCCGATCGCCCTCTTCTTTGTAAAGCCGCTCCAAGGCGGGAAAAATCATAGTTAAAAGCTGAAGAACAATGGTGGCGGTGATATAAGGGCCCAAGCCGAGCATAACAATGGAAAGATTATCCAAAGCGCCTCCGGAAAAGATATTCAAAAGGCCGAAAAACTGGTTGCCTTCAAAAAACTGCTTTAACTTATCGGCAGCGAAACCAGGAATCGGGATATTGGCCATAATCCGGAAAACAACAAAAACGCCCAAGATAAAAAGGATTTTCTGGCGCAGGTCTTTGATTTTAAAGATTTGAACTAATTTTTGCCACATATTTTTTCTATTTTCTCTTTGGCTGATTTAGAAAACAAACAATTCTGGAAAACCAATACTTTGGTTATTTCTCCCCTTCCCAAAATCTTCACCTTGGGAATTCTTTTGCCCGGAAACATGATCGCTTTTTTCTTTAATAAAGTTACGGGATTAACCGTTTCTTTTTCAGAAAACAACTTATCGATAATATCCAAATTAACCGCGACCGTGCCTTCAGGAGCGGCTAAGGAGCGGTAACCGCGCAATTTCGGATAGCGCTTGATGATCTGGCGGATGAGCGGCTCAAATCGCCTGCCCGCTCTGGCTTTTTGGCCTTTTGATCCCCGACCGCAAGTCCAGCCGGCTTTGCCGCCCCGGCCGATTCTTTTTGCTTTCTTTGATTTGTGGACTGGCCTTAAAGTGTGTAATTGCATCGTTTCATGTTTTATGCTTTATGCTTCATGACTTTTAGTTTCTTCAGCGCTTCGATCATAGCCATGGCATTATTAAGCTTATTGCTCGTCCGGCCCAGTAATTTTGAGGAAATGTTCTTGATGCCGGCCAAAATACAAATTGCCCTGATCGTGCCACCGGCTACCAATCCCCGGCCTTGCCGCTGTGGTTTCAAAATTAATTTAGCCGGTCCGTATTTAGCATAAACCTCATGGGGAATCGTCTCTCTCACAATCGGCACCTCAATCATATTCTTTTTTGCCTGGCGGGTGGATTTAGCCACTGCTTCCTGAACATCAACGCCCTTGGCCACGCCCACGCCGACTTTACCCATTTTATTGCCGGCCACAATCACCGCCCTAAACCTCATGTGCTTGCCTCCCGCCGTCACCCTGGTCACCCGAGCCAAATCCAAAAGCTTTGAATCAAATTCTGACTTTGGCTTACTGAAAAACGACCGGCTTCTCTGCCCGAAAGGCCTTCTTTCTCCCCGATTTTGATCCATTGATTTATCCGGAAACATAAATAGTGATTAGTAATTAGAAATTAGTAATTAGGAATTAGGAATTAAAACTCAAGCCCTGCTTCCCGAGCGGCATCAGCCAAGGCCTTGATCTGGCCATGATATTTATAACCACCCCGGTCAAAAACAACTTTCTTGATTTTCTTGTCGACTGCTTTTTGAGCAATCAATTTTCCCAATTCTTGAACCGACACTTTTTTATCCGCCTTGCTTTTTATCTCCTGGTCAGAAGCGCTGACAATGGTTTTGTTTTTTTCATCATCAATCAGCTGGACAAAAAGGTGTTTTGAAGAACGAAAAACGGAAAACCGCGGCCTCGCCGCCGTTCCTTTAATCTTGGCTCTTATCCGGCAATGCTTTCTTATTCGTTTTGCTTTTTTTATTTTGGAATCCATAGTTATTTTAATTTTCTATCTTCTATATTCTTATTTCCCTGTAGTAGTAGCTCCGGCTGCTTTCTTGCCCGCCTTTCTTTTAATCACTTCGCCCAGATATTTAATTCCCTTGGCTTTATAAGGATCGGGAATCTTTTTCGCTTTAATTGTCGAGGCCACTTGGCCGACTAACTTTTTATCAATCCCGGAAACGGTAATGATGTTTTTATCAACGCTGAAATTAATCCCCCCTGCTTTCTTTACTATAACCGGATGGGTAAAGCCCAAAAACATGGATAAATCCCCGTCTTTAACCTCGGCCCGATAACCCACGCCCTCAAACTCTAATTTCTTTTCAAAGCCGCTGACCACGCCCTCAATCAAATTATTGATAATATTCCGAGAAGATCCCCAGACCGATTTCATTGCCTTTTTCTGCTTTGAAGTGGAAACCTTACTGATGCTTTCCGGCTTGATGGAAAACACGATCTGGTTTCCGCTGATGGCCACGGCAATATCCGGAGAAACCTCAAAAGAAAGCTCTCCTTTCGGGCCTTTAACGGTTAAGTTCTGTCCTGCCAGCGAAACCTGGACATTCGCGGGTATTAAGATTGGTTTTTTGCCTACTCTGCTCATGTTTTATGTTTTATGATACTACCATATTTCACAAATTACTTCTCCGCCTAATTTTTGTTTTCTCGCCTCATAACCGGTCATTAAACCCTTGCTGGTAGAAATAATGGTAATGCCTTGGCCGCCATGGCTGGTTTTAATTTTATTCGCGGGCAGAAAAATCTTTCGCCCCGGCTTGGAAACCTTTTTACAATCATTGAAAACCGGCATTTTCTCTTCGTACTTCAAAAAGATATCCAAGGCCTTTTTCGGGCTCCGGCCCTTTTTCTCAAATTTTAAGATGAAATTGTTCTTCTCTAAAATCTTCAAAACCTCGTTTTTGAAATTCGAAAAGTAAACGCTCGTTGTTTCTTTACCAGCCATCTGCGCGTTCTTTATTTGATTTAACATTTGGGCAATAGGATCCATGTTTTTACCACGATGATTTTGTTACTCCCGGTACTTCGCCTCTGTGAGCGGCTTCCCTAAAACATATTCTGCATAATCCGAAGTCCCTCATATAGGCCCGTTTCCGGCCGCAGCGGAAACAGCGCCTGGTTAAACGGCTTTTAAATTTCGGCTTCTTCATTGATTTTGCAATTTGAGCTTCAGTCGCCATATTCTATGCTTTAAACGGAAATCCCATTAATTTTAATAATGCCAATCCCTCTTCCTGATTTTTGGCCGTCGTATGAATCACCGCTTCCAGTCCGAAAATCCTTTTCGCGCTTTCCGGAGAAACCTCGGGAAAAGTGATCTGCTCCTTAACGCCGATGGTCAGATTACCGCTGCGATCAATGCTCTTCGGACTCAATCCCTGAAAATCCCTGGTTCTGGGCAAAACCATACCGATCAGCCGATCCACAAAATCCTCCATTTTTTTCTTCCTTAAAGTCACTTTCGCGCCAATGGCCAGATTCTTTCTTAATTTAAAAGAAGCGATTGATTTCTTAGAAAGAGTTAATGCCGGCCGCTGGCCGCAAATGGCAGATAAATCATCAATAATGCTCTGGGTCATCTTTTTGTGTTCGTCGCCGGTCACCGTCACTGCCAATCGGCCAAAACCGGTATTGACCACTACTTTTTCAATCCGAGGCACGGCCATTTTATTTTTATAGCCAAATTTTTCCATCATCGCGGGCACTACTTCTTTGTTATATTTTTCTTTAAATCTCATATGTTTTAATTAAACTCCTGCTTGCATTTTTTACAAATTCTGAATTTGTTTTTTTCCGTCAACTTATAACCGATCCGGGCCGGCTGGCTGCATTTGGGGCAAATAACCTTAACATTAGAAGCGTCAAACGGCCGGGATAAACTGAGCACCTCCCCTTTTTCCCCTGATTTTTTCGGCCGGGAATGCTTTTTCTTGATATTCATGCCCTCGACCAAAACCTTGCCTTCTTTGGGAAAAACGCGAAGAACCTTGCCTTTCTTGCCTCTGTCCTTGCCGGAGATAACAATAATTTGATCGTTCTTTTTTATCTTCATGATATTTACACTATTTCTTCGGCCAAGTTGCTTATTTTCTCAAAGCCCTTTTCTTTCAATTCTTTGGGAATCGGCCCGAAAATGCGGCCGCCCTTCGGATCTTTGGTCGCCCCTTCCAAAATAATGACGGCGTTGTCGTCAAAACGGAGATAAGTGCCGTCCGCCCGGCGAAAACTTTTCCTCTGCCTGGCAATCACGGCTTTAATCACTTCGTGCTTTTTAACCAATCGCCGCGGCTCCGCTTCTTTAATGACGCCGACAATAATATCACCGATCACGCCCCATTTCCTTTTGGAGCCGCCCATAATATGAAAACACTGGACGATTTTTGCCCCGGAATTATCAGCCACGGTGACCATGGTGCGAAGTTGAATCATGTTATTAAATCTTCTTGACAGCTCGCCATTTTTTATCTTTGCTTAATGGCCGGCATTCCTCAATGATAATCCGGTCACCGGTCTTGTATTCGCCTTTCTCGTCATGAACTTTATATTTCTTGGAAACACGAAACCGCGCCTTATACTTAGGATAAATCTTGTCTCTTTCGACCTCAACCACGATGGTTTTTGACATTTTGTCGGAAACAACGATTCCGTTTAATTGCTGTTTCATGTTTTATGTTTTATGCTTTTTGCTTCATGATCGTCATTATCCTGGCAATATCTTTTTTTACCTGTCGGATTTCATGGTTATTCTTGATTTTGCCTGAAGAAAGCTGAAAATGCAAGAAGCGAAGCTTTTCTTTTAAGGGCGCGATCTCCTGGTCAAGGGAGGCCTTGCTCTTTTCCCGCCATTCCCGAATTTTCGCCGTGATTTTCATGGTTATTTCTTGATGAATATGGTCTTGATTGATAATTTATTGCCCGCGATTTTTAATGCCTCTCTCGCCTGGTCTTCAGGAATACCGTCAATCTCAAAAATGATTCGGCCGGGCTTAATCGGAAAAGCATAATGATCAACCGTGCCCTTACCGCTGCCCATGGGCACTTCATTGCCCTTGCTGGTAATGGGCTTGTCGGGAAAAATCCTCAGCCACATGCGGCCGCCTTTTTTAAAATAGCGCAGAATGGCCCGCCTCGCTGCTTCTAATTGGCGGCTGGTCACCCAAACCGTGCCCAAACTTTTTAAGCCAAAAGACCCAAAGGATAACTCGACCGCCCTTGATTCCACGCCGCGCGACCGGCCCTTATGCCATTTGCGATGTTTTACTTTCTTGGGTAATAACATATTTATTTATTCGAATTTTTCGCCTTTATACAGCCAAACCTTTATACCAACAATTCCATAAGTACACAACGCCCTTGTTTCAGAATAATCAATATCTGATCTTAATGTCTGGCGGGGCAAACGGCCCTTTTTCAGCCATTCGGTACGGGCAATATCAGCGCCGTCTAAGCGGCCGGCGAGCTCAATCCGCACGCCTTTGATCTCTTTGTTTTCCATGGCATTGTCAATCGTTTGCTTAATCACTCTCCGGAAAGGCATTCTTTTCACGATCTGCTTGGCAATGGATTGACCCACCAAAACCGCGGACAGCCAGGGATTGCGGAGTTCCTGAATCTCTATCCTGATTTCTGGCAACGTTGTTTTTGACCTTCTTTTCTTTTTTAAAACAAGAAGTTTTTTCTTCAGTTCCTTTTTCAGTTCTTCAGCGCCGCTTCCGCCTCGGCCGATAATCAAGCCCGGCCGGGCAGATTTGATAATGACATTGATTTTACCCGATGATCTTTCAATTTTAATGCTTTCTACTCCGGCTTCACTGGTTTTCTTATCCAAAAATTTCCGGATGAAAAAATCCTCTTCCAGCATTGCGGGAAACTTTCTGCCATAAAAACCTTTTGATTCCCAGTCGTCCATGCCCCTAATTCTGAGGGCTTTTGGTTTTGTTTTCCTTGACATGTTTATGATTTAAAATGCTTTTCTTCTAAAAATGCGCTTTAATCCCTGGCCCGCTGATTTTTGCTTTAAAGCCACTTCGGTGCCCTCTTTGTCGAATCTTTCTTTTCTCGTTTTCGCCGCAAATCCCTTTTCTTTTGTTTTTGTTTCCAGCGGTTTGATTTCCGATTTCTTCTCCGGCGCTGTTTTTTTAATCTTTCCCGCCTTACCCTCTTTCTCGCTGAGAACAATGGTTAAATGCGATGTTTTTTTCTGAATCGGAAAAGCCCGACCGCGCGATCTGGGCCGCCAGCGTTTCAGTTTCCGGCCATCATCAACAAAGGCCTTGCTGATATAAAGATCGTTTTCGTCAAGCTGAAAATTATTTTTAGCATTAGCGATCGCCGAATCCAATAATTTAGCAAAGGCCTTCGCCCCTAAACGAGGAGAAAACATAAGGTCGGTCTTGGCTTTCAAGACACTCTTGTTGCGGATCATATCCGCTACTAAACGCACTTTCCTCGCGGACATTCTTAAATTGTTTAATTTAGCAATAATTTCCATATTATTTTGCAGTTTTTGCCGCTGGCTTTACCGCTGCCTTTACCGCTCCGGGTTTGGCCTCTGTTTCCTTGACTGCCTGCACCTTGGCCGCTTCGGTTTCGGCTGCCTTAGCTTCCAATTCCCGCTGCATTCTGCCGCCGTGTCGGGAAAACCTGGTGGTAGCGGAAAATTCGCCTAATTTGTGGCCGATCATTTCTTCGCTCACTTGCACTAAAACAAATTCCTTGCCGTTATGAACGCCAAAAGTAAAACCGATCATTTCCGGACAAATAGTGCATCGCCTCGCCCAGGTCTTGATAATCTCTTTTGACCCGGCCTGAAGCTTGCTGACTTTTGCCAGCAATTTTTCATCTATATATGGGCCTTTTTTAGTGCTTCGTGACATATTATTTTCTTCTTTGAATTATATATTTATTCGTCCATTTTTTCTTATTCCTCGTCTTCACTCCCCGGGCATTCTTTCCCCACGGCGTCTTCGGATATTTCAAACCAATCGGGGTCTTGCCTTCGCCGCCGCCGTGCGGATGATCAACCGCATTCATCGCGCAACCCCTCACTGTCGGCCGAAAACCTTTTAGCCGAGTAATACCGGCCTTGCCTGCATTTTCAAAAATGTGTTCCGAGTGGGAAGCCACGCCAATGGTGGCAAAACATTCGCCGGAAATCTTTCTGATTTCTTTCGAAGGCATGGCCAAATGAGTCTCTCCCCCTTCCTGAGCCAAAACCTTGGCTCCGGCGCCGGCAGACCTGACTAACTTTCCGCCCTTGCCCGGCCATAATTCCACATTGAAAACCATGAAACCGACCGGCACATTCTTTATTTTCATCCGGTTGCCGGTTTTTATTTCTGCCTTGTCAGCGCAAATCACCTCATCGCCCGCCTTCATACCCTGGGCGGCAATGACATATCTTTTTTCTTTGCCTTCGTATTCTAAAAGAGCAATAAAAGCAGTCCGGAACGGATCATATTCGATGGCCACCACTTTAGCCGGCATGTCCATTTTACTCTGGCCAAAATCCAAGGTGCGATAAAGCCGCTTGGCGCCGCCGCCCCGATGCCTAACCGTAATCCGGCCCAGATAGCCCCGGCCCGCTTTCCTCTTAATGAATCTCAACATTCCCTTTTCCGGTTCTTTTTTGGAAACAAGATATTTTGCCATTTTTTTAAGCAGTCGCTAATTCTATTTTCTGGCCCTTAGCCGTTTTAACAATCGCTTTCTTATAGCCAGAAACATTGATAATTTTTACGCTGACAACATCAACGTGATAAAGCTCTTTGATCGCTTTCTTGATTTCTGTTTTATTGGCGCTTGGTGTCACTTTAAAAATATATTGGCCGCTGCCGGAAACAAAATTTGCTTTCTCCGTGATATGAGGAGCAATGATGCAGGCGCTCGATATCGACAAACCCTTCACTTCGGGTTTTGCCAATTCAACTTTCGCCTTCTTTTCTGAATGCTTTTTGGGACTGGCTTGTTTTTTGAAAAGTTTTCCGAATAACATCTTAGTTAACTTTACTCTTCGTTTTTATCTTCGGTTAACGCTTCTTTTTTAAAAAATTTCTTGAAGACGGTGATGGTTTCTTTGACAAAAAGCAGATTTTTGACAGATAAAATTTTCAGGGCATTAAGGTTATTGGCAAGGACTAATTCCATGCCGGCAATATTCCGGCAGCTGCGCATAATTTCATTGTCCATTTGAGGCAAAACAAACAAAGTCGAGCCCTTAGCAAAGCTCTCTATTTTTGATTTTAAGGCCTTGAATATTTTTGCCGCTTCTTTTGTTTTCGGCAGGGCTAATTTAAAATCATCCAAAACCAAAACCCACCAAACACACCCAACACA
>CAZKCH010000010.1:0-21295 GCA_964551525.1 uncultured Candidatus Saccharibacteria bacterium | reverse complement strand
ATTGGTACGATCGCTTGCGTTGTTGACAACTTAGTCAATAAATAAAAAGACCTTGAAGTGGGGAACATCCACGCCAAGGTCTTTTTCGATAACCTCCCTAGGGAAGAAAGGTGAAACGCACGTAGGAGGGTGCATCACTCCTCCCAACGTTTTTTTAAAAAAAAGAACAATAATTGCTCGGGCGCGAAGTGCCCAGGCACGTCCGCGCCGTCGGGATCTCCGGAACTGCGCTCCTCGGAGTCGAGAGGAGGAGTTCCTCTACAGGTCGTTCCGGAATTCGTCCAAGATTATAGTATCTAAATAAGGCTTTTAAGTCAAGAAATAAATGACATAGTAGTTGCTTAGCTTAGTTAAGCAACTAGAAAATGTTTAGAAATTGAAAACAACGATTGAATCGTTGCTTTTGGTTCTATAAAAGGGAACAGCCGAAGCTTGTTGCTACTTCGGCTGTATGATTCCCCAACCACGTTTTCCCCGTTCTGCCGAGGACGTATCCCGGGGGCTGACATCCCCCGGGAAAACCCCCTACGGAGGGAAACCATGAGCGGGGAACCGTCTGTCTTCGGGTTCCCCAACCACGAAAAAGTACAAAAAAAAAGAAAAAGTGCAAGCGGAAACGGGTCTCCAGTTCGTTTCCGCAAAATTTATTTATGTGTGATAGGCAGAAACGAGAATGGGCGAGTTAACAACTTCCTGCGCAACTTGGCGGGATCAGCTGTTAATGCCCTTGATGACGGCGAAATTCTCGTTATTGCCCAGGCCGGCACTGATGGGGGTCTGCTTGAAATTGTTCACCACGAAATTGAAACCATTCATAGATTGTACCTCTTTCGATCTTCAAAAAATCAGCGTTGTAAATGGGCGAATTTCGCCCGGACGAAAAAAGAAGAGGAAGAATTTTTTATTTATTTTGCCTTGCCTCCTTTTCCTGCGCATTCACGATATGGTTTTATGCGCATTAATTTATTATAGGCCGGCAAGAGGGGACGTCAATGGGCAAAACAACTACTTCTTATTGCGATCGCTTCAATTCGGCGTTGTTTTGGTGAATAAAAAAATCGGAAAACCGATCTCTGAACGTTACTTTTTTGTCAAGTGTTGAACAAGGGCGGCAATGGCTTTGGTTTTGTCAATTCCCGGGTTGGTCAAGCGGATGACTTGGCCCAAAAAGAAACCCATGATTTGCGTTTTGCCGGCCTGATAGTTGCTGACTGCCTCGGAATTTTCCGCTATGACTTGAAGAACGACTTTTTCCAAGTCCTCGTCGCTGATGGCAAACACTTGTTGCGATTCGGTAATGGTCTTTATTAAATCCTCAACCCAAGTTTTTTCGATATCAATTTTTTTGTTGATAATCCAGTTGGCAATTTCTCTAACTTCTAACTTCCAGCTTCTAACTCCTAAAGCAGCCGCTTTTTCAAAATACTCGGCGAGCGATTTTTCCTGACACAAGATCTCGGCGTTATATTCCGAAAGTTTGTAGTCGTTAATGAATCGTTTTGTTTTCGCGTCGGGTAATTCTGGTATTAATGCTTTAAGTTTCATGTTGTGAGTTTTAGGAAATAGCATTGGCGGTATATCCGGTTCCGGGAAATAGCGGTAATCGTGGGCTTTTTCCTTGCTTCTTTGAGAAACGGTTTCGTTTTTGGCTTCGTTCCAGCCGCGCGTTTCCTGCTCTGGCGTCTCGCCTTTTTCCAATATTGCTGTCTGCCTGGTAATTTCAAATTCAATTGCTTTGCGGGCAAAACGAAAAGAATTGATATTTTTTACTTCCACCTTGTAGTTTGGTAGCGTTTTAGCGTCTAGTGTATAGCGTCTAGCGTCTAGCCTACGAACTGATATATTTGGTTCGAGGCGCATACTGCCTTTCTCCATATCCGCGTCGGAAATGCCCAGATATCTGACGATTAGCTGGAGTTTTTTCAGAAATTCATCCACCTGATCGATGTTTTCAAAATCCGGTTCGGTGACCACTTCCACCAAAGGCACGCCGGAGCGGTTAAAATCAATCAAAGTTGCCTTTTCTCCATTTATCTCTATATGCTGAAGCTTGCCCGTGTCTTCCTCCAGGTGAACCCGGCGGATGCCTGTTTTTAGCCCGTTTTTAAGCTCTATTTGGCCTTTAGAGCAAAGCGGCTGGTCATATTGGGTTATCTGATAGCCCTTGGGCAAATCAGGGTAAAAGTAGTTTTTACGGTCAAACTTTGACTCCGAATTAATCTGGCACTTTAAAGCCAAGCCGAGCATCTGCGCCCATTCGATTGCTTTTTTATTAGGTACGGGCAAGGCGCCGGGCAAGCCCAGGCAAACCGGGCAGCAATGGGTATTGGGCTCAATGCCAAAATGATCGGCCGAACAGCCGCAGAACATCTTGCTCAATGTTTTGAGTTCGATGTGGATTTCAAGACCAATGACTGGTTGATATTTAGGATCCATTTTTTGTATTTTGTATCTTGTATTCGGACGTCGAAACGATACTAAATACAAAATACTATATACTAAATACACGTTAATTAGGGGCTGAATCTGTATATCGTTCTCGGAAACGGAATGGCTTTTCGGATATGGTCTAAATGGCAAAGCCAGGCAACGAGCCGTTCCAAGCCGATGCCAAAGCCGGCGTGGGGGACAGAGCCGTACTTGCGCAAATCAAGATACCAGTCATAGTCCTTTTCGTTAATGCCCAAGTCCTTCATTCTTTTCAAAAGAGTTTGATAATCATCTTCCCTTTGCCCGCCGCCCGTGATTTCGCCATAGCCCTCGGGCGCCAAAAGATCAGCGGAAAGCGTGGCCTCGGGATCGCCAGCGTCTCTTTTGAAATAAAAGGCCTTGAAAGCAGCGGGAAATTTCATAATGAAAAGCGGCTGGTCAAAGTGATTCATCAACATGGTTTCGTCATCGTTGCCGAGATCTTCGCCGTCTTTGATGTCAGAACCGAGCTCCCTCAATTTCGTTAATGTTTCCTGATAGGTTAAGCGCAGGAACGGCATTTTTATTTTCGCCAGCGGCGCTAAGTCGCGGCCGAGAATCTGGAATTCCTGCTGGCAATTTGCCAAAACATTTTGAATGACAAAATGAATCAGTTTTTCTTCCAGCTCCAAAAGCCGGTCGTATTCCATAAAGGCCTCTTCGGCGTCCATCATCCAGAACTCGGTCAAATGGCGCTTGGTTTTTGATTTCTCCGCCCGAAAAGTCGGGCCAAAATCATAGACCTTGCCAAAGCTGGCAATGGCCGCTTCCAGATAGAGCTGGCCGGATTGGGACAGATAAGCGTTTTTGCCGAAATAATCTATGGCAAAAAGCGTGGTCGTGCCTTCGCAGGCAGAGGGAGTGATAATGGGCGCATCTATCTTTATATAACCGTCATTTTGGAGAAACTCATTGATGGCATTGATAATTTGGTTTCTTACTCTTAAAATCGCCCATTGCTTGCGGCTCCTAAGCCATAAATGCCTTAGGGACAATAGGAAATCAACGCCATGCATTTTTTTGGCAATGGGGAAGGGCTGGGACGGCATTTTTATTTTCGCCAGCGGCGCTAAGTCGCGGCCGAGAATCTGGAATTCCTGCTGGCAATTTGCCAAAACATTTTGAATGACAAAATGAATCAGTTTTTCTTCCAGCTCCAAAAGCCGGTCGTATTCCATAAAGGCCTCTTCGGCGTCCATCATCCAGAACTCGGTCAAATGGCGCTTGGTTTTTGATTTCTCCGCCCGAAAAGTCGGGCCAAAATCATAGACCTTGCCAAAGCTGGCAATGGCCGCTTCCAGATAGAGCTGGCCGGATTGGGACAGATAAGCGTTTTTGCCGAAATAATCTATGGCAAAAAGCGTGGTCGTGCCTTCGCAGGCAGAGGGAGTGATAATGGGCGCATCTATCTTTATATAACCGTCATTTTGGAGAAACTCATTGATGGCATTGATAATTTGGTTTCTTACTCTTAAAATCGCCCATTGCTTGCGGCTCCTAAGCCATAAATGCCTTAGGGACAATAGGAAATCAACGCCATGCATTTTTTTGGCAATGGGGAAGGGCTGGGAAAGATGGACGATCTTTAAATCAGAAGCATTAATTTCATAGCCATAAGGCGAGCGCGGCTCTTCTTTTACCACGCCCTTGACGATAACCGATGATTCATCGGTCAAGTTAACGGCGGCGGCAAATGCTTCAGGAGCAACGTCTTTTTTGGAAACCACAACCTGAATAAAACCGGAGCCGTCCCGGATTTGCAAAAACACAATTGAGCCGGAGGAACGGACGCTAAAAACCCAGCCGCGAATTGTAATATCTTGGCCGATGTAGTTTTTAGAATCTTTAATATGAAAGTCCATCATGTCGTAATTAAAAATTAAAAATTGTAAATTAAAAATTAGGTCTCTTTTTGTGCCACTCGGTTACTTGCTGGTAGGCGTGGCCGGCCTGGAATAAAAGCGGTTCCGATAATTGCGGTCCGATTAATTGTAGACCGATGGGCAGATTGTCTGCGGTAAAGCCGCAGGGTATGGCTAATCCCGGAATCCCAGCCGGATTAATAGTAACGGTGAAAATATCAGCCAACCACATTTGCAGAGGATCATCGCATTTCTCACCGATGTTAAATGGTGGAAAAGGAGAAATAGGAGCAATGAGCAAGTCAACTTTTTTAAACGCCTTATCAAAGTCCCTCTTAATGAGGTTTCTGACTTGCTGAGCTTTTTTATAATAAGCGTCATAATAACCGGCAGACAGGGCATAGGTGCCGAGCATGATTCTTCGTTTGACTTCCGGGCCAAAACCTTGGCTGCGCGAAGAACCGAAGCGAATGCCGTCATACCTGGCCAAGTTGGCGCTGACCTCGCTGATGCCGGATAAATAATAAGCAGAAATAGCATATTCCGTATAAGGAAGAGAGACCTCCTGAATCTTTGCTCCTAATTTTTCAAATTCTTTTATAGCGTTTTTAATTGACGCTTCCACTTCTTTATTCAGGCCTTTAATAAAATATTCTTTGGGAATGCCAATGCGCAAGTTTTTTATGCCTTGTTCAATAGTTTGGAGATAGTCGGGAACGAGTTCGTTTAGAGTGGTGGCGTCAAGGTCGTCTTTACCAGCGATTTCTTTTAAAAGAATGGCCGCGTCTTCAACGGTTTTAGTGATAACGCCGATTGTGTCCAAAGAGGAACCGTAAGCAATGACGCCGAATCTGGAAACCCGGCCATAAGTGACTTTAAGGCCGGTTACGCCGCAAAAACAAGCGGGTTGCCTGATGGAGCCGCCCGTGTCTTCAGCTAAAGAAAAAACACCCATGCCGGCGGCAACCGCGGCCGCTGATCCGCCCGATGAACCGCCCGGCACTTTATCGAGATTCCAGGGATTTTTAGTAGTTTTAAAATCAGAATTTTCCGTGGAAGAGCCGAAACCGAAAGCGTCGTTATTGGTTTTGCCGATTAAAATTGCCCCCGCTTCGCTTAATTTTTTTACAACCGTAGCGCTATACGGCGGATTATAATTTTCTAATATTTTTGAGCTAGCCGTGGTAATAATGCCTTTGGTGGAAAAAACATCTTTGGCAGAGTAGGGAATTCCCAATAAGGGTTTGATTTCTCCCTTGGCGATGAGCTGATCAACTTTATCGGCTTCTTTAATCGCTTCTTCTCCGCAAATAGCAAGAAAAGCATTTAGGCGATCGTCGGTTTCTTTAATTTTTTCCAAGGTCGCCAAAACCAATTCTTTAGCAGAAAATTCTTTATTCCGCAATTTTTCACGCGTTTCTTTTAAAGTTAAATTAAGCATCATTCAAAAATCGGTTTTGTTTTAAAATAGCCATTATGGCTTTGGGGCGCGTTTTTCAAAACTTGTTTTTGGCTAAGAGACGGCGTTATTTTGTCTTCGCGAAAAACATTTTTGAGGCCAGTGGTCTGGCTTAGTGGTGCCACTTTTGCAGTTTTTACCTGCTCCAGCTTGGAAACAAATTCCAGAATCGAAGAAAGCTGGGATTGAAATTTCTTCAGTTCATCTTCGGATAAATCAATATTGGCTAAATCAGCCACTTTTTTAACTTGTTCCGGGGAAAGATTGTTTGCCATAGATTGGATTATTTTAACACTTTTTGGTATGATGGTATATATTTAACGATTCTACCATGAATTTCATTGATTACGTTTTAAATTTGACCATAGTTAAGATTATAATTCTGGCACTAAAGATTTTGTCGCCGATTGTCTTTTTGGGTCTGCTCGGACTCATCTTTGTCGCCTTAAGGGGCTCACCCTATATTAAATGGACGCTCGGCATGGATATGAATGAGTTTTTTTCTCAGAAGGCGTATGGTTCGGGCAAGATGGAAAAGAAATGGCAGGGGATAGCGAAGAGAATGGAAAATTCCAATCCGCCGGAATGGAAACTGGCGATTATTGAAGCCGAATCAATGGTAGAAGAGATTTTGACAAGAATGGGTTTCAGCGGCGCCAGTTTCGGCGACAAACTGAAGAAATTATCTAATGACCAATTATCAACCTTGGACCAATTGACAGAAGCGCACCAAATACGCAACAATATCGTTCATGACCCGGATTACCGCTTGGAGATTGAGATCGCGACGAGAACGATCCGGGCGTATGAAATGACATTGAGAGAGTTAGAGGCCATTTAATATCGCGGGGTAGAGAAGTAGTATCTCGCAAGGCTCATAACCTTGAGATCCTGGGTGCAATTCCCAGCCCCGCAACCACGTTTAACGTGGTTAAGGCCCGTTTAACGAGCCAACCACTACGTAAGTAATATGGTGCCCGCGTCAAACGCGGGACACCCGTGAAAAGAAAATGTATTATGTTTATATCCTTCATAGCGATAAGGACGGGAGGTTATATACAGGTGTAACGAGTAATTTGAAGTCAAGATTTAAAAAACACAGCTCCGGAATGGTATCGGCGACGAAATACAGAATGCCACTTAGGTTGATATATTATGAAGCATATTTATTTTTAAGTGATGCCAAAAGAAGAGAACTGTTCTTAAAAAGCGGAGCTGGTAAAAAAGAGATAGAAATACAATTAAAAGATTATTTCTTAATTAATAGATGGGTGAAATAGATTACAAGATGACTCGAAGATAACGGGGCTGGGTAGCTCAGTGGTAGAGCACTCGTTTCATAAGCGAGTTGTCGTGAGTCCGATCCTCACCCCAGCCATATGGACCCATGGTGTAGCCTGGTTTAACATATCCCCCTGTCACGGGGAAGTCAGGGGTTCAAATCCCCTTGGGTCCGCGGATATTGAAAAAGAAACCAGGCACGCTCCCTTTTGGGACGTGCCTGGTTTTAATTTCATCACCACTTGATAATTCTTCCCGGGGCGCCTTTCTTGCGCTCCCAGGGTTGTATTACCCTCAACGACGGGGAAATTTCCCTTACTTGTTTTCCCGTCGTTGGGTGAAAATAGCACTTTCTCCCAATGTAGTCGCGGTGCTCACGACATAACCGGGAACCGCAGCAGATACCGCAAACAATACAGTATCTGCAACTTCTATTAGTAGGCATTTTTGCCTCCTTTTCGACTTTAAACTACCAAATTCTTGCCAAAAAAGCAAGAATAGCACCAACAAAGATCCGATCTTTGGAGGTGCTATTTTGGGGTTTTGGGGTATTTGCCTTTGTTCTAAATTTAAGTTAAAATAAGGGTGTGGATATTGACATCAAACAACTGAAAATCCAGCTGGAAAACGATATTAAAACCGCCCAAGATGCGGTTGATTTGGATTCAGTTTTTGCCAAGTATTTGGGCGGAAAAGGGGAGTTGAAATTAATCTTCCGGGAGTTTAAAAATCTGCCTGAAAGCAAAAGAAAGGATTTGGGCAAACAAGTGAATATTCTCCAATCAGAAGCAAAGGCGTTGATTGCTGAAAAAAGAAAAGAAATTGAAACGAACCAACTGAAAACAAAGAACGATGATCAGACAAACGAACTCGATTTTACTATTCCCAAAATTGGTCATCTTCATCCGATCACCCAAACCATTAAAATGCTGAATCGGCTTTTTATTTCTTTGGGCTACAGCGTGATGGAGGGGCCGGAAATTGAAACCGATGAATATAATTTCCAGCGGCGCAATGTTCCTCAAAACCATTCGGCCCGGGATATGCAGGACACGATTTACATCAAAGAGCCAAACTTTCTTTTAAGAACCCAGACCTCGTCAGTGGAATCGCGGGTTCTGGCGAATTATCAGCCGCCGATGAGATTTGTCGTTCCGGGCCGAGTTTATCGCAACGAAAAAGTGAACAAGTCCAATCATTTTGTTTTTCATCATTATCAGGGCACGGCGATCATGGAAAAAGTATCCTTGAAAGATCTTTTCGGCACCTTTGATTATTTATTCAAAGAGATGTATGGCCCGAAAACGATTGTCCGTTATCGCAATAAATATTATCCGGAAGTGGAGCCGGGCGTGGGGCCGGATATGCAGTGCTTTTCCTGCAAGGGGAAGGGTTGTCCGTTGTGTAAGGGCACGGGCTGGATTGAAATGGGTGGCGCCGGCATTCTTCACCCCAATGTTTTAAAAGCCGCGGGCATTAATCCGAAAAAGTTTATGGGTTTTGCTTTTGCTCTGGGCTTAGACCGCTGGGTCATGGCCAAGTACAAGATTAACGACATCAGAACATTATTAGGTGGAAACTTAGCATATAAATATTACGAGAATGAAGGTTTTATATAGTCAATTAAAACAACTGGTGCCCGGATTAAGGGCTAATCTCAAGGAAATAGGGGAGAAATTCACTATGGCCGGTTTAATGATAGACGGGCTGGCGCCAGTCAAATTCAATGGCAAAAGCGATTGGCTTTTCGGTTTTGAAGTGAGGCAGAACCGGCCGGATTGTTTAGGTATTATTGGCTTGGCCAGAGAAGCGGCGGCTTATTATGGCTTAAAGCTCGTTTTACCGAAAATCAATATCAAGCTGCCAGTTGTTGGGAATCAGGAGATCAAAGTCAAAGCAGAAAAACAAGTTAAGCGCGCTTTGGCTTTGGAAATCCAAGGCGTAAAGAATCGGCCTTCGCCCTCATGGCTCAAAGAATTCTTAGCGCTCTACGATATCAATCCGATTAACTTATTGGTTGACCTTTCAAATTACGCCATGCTTTTGACCGGTTATCCTTCGCATCTTTTAGATAAAGACAAAATGAAAGGCGGACTTAGTTGGGGAATCAACCACGCTTTTAAAAACATCATCACCTTGGACGGCACGCTGATAAATTTATCCGGTAAAGAAATCATTTTACAAGATAATAGCCAAATTTTAGGATTAGCGGGAATCGTGGGCGGCAAAAAAGCCGCGATTGAAACCGGCACTAAAAATATTATCGCCGAAATGGCGATCTATGACCGCGCTTTAATCAGGCAAAACTCGCGGGAATTGAAAACGACTACCGAAGCGAGCGGTCGTTTGGATAAAGACCTTAGTCCGGTGGGATTGGACTATGCCTTTAAGTTTTTGATCTCTTTAATTTTAAAAGAAGCGGGCGGCCAGGTTGCCGGCAAGCTTTTTAGTTATTATCCAAAGCAACAAGTTTTGCCGAAAATAAGTTTTAATCCTGAATCGCCCTCGATTTTCTCCGGCATCAAAATCAGCGAAGTCCAAGGCCTTAAAATTCTCAAGCGTCTGGGTTTTATAATCAAGAAATCAGCTAAGACGTGGTTGGTTACGCCGCCGGCTTGCCGGACTGATATTGCTATTGCCGAAGACGTGATTGAGGAAGTGATCAGGGTTTTTGGTTTTGAGAAAATCCCTACCAATCAAGCACCGGCCTTTAAACCGGTTGTTGATATCACGCCAAAGATTATCCGCGTGGAAGACAAAATAAACGAAGCGATCACTGCCCTCGGTTTTGATGAAATCCGTTCTTGGCCGCTGACGACAAAAGAAATCAATCAGGGAGTGAATTGGCTGGATTGGGAAAATATCGCCACCGAGAATTCGGTTAATGAGGAATATCCGGATTTGCGTCAATCAATGGCCGCCAGTTTGCTCAGTCAATTATCAGAATACAAGAAAAAAAATATCAGCAAAATCAAGATTTTCGAAATGGGCAGGATTTTCGGCAAGAAACAGGAAAAGTTTTTGGAAAAAGAGTCATTAGGAATAATGATCAGAAAAGAAAAAGCCGGCGACTTGAACGAATTGAAGGCGACGATCGATATCTTATTAAGGTTTTTGGGCCTAAGCGCCATAAATTATCAGGCATCAAAAATCAGACCCGCGGCGGCTGAGCCCTATTCCTGCTGGGATATTTTTTGCCAAGGTCGCCTCTTGGGCATTCTTTATAAACTGAAAAACGAAAAGGAAACCGGTTTGGCGGAAATTGACTTATCGGAAACGATCAAAACGCTTATTGGTTCTGCCTTGAATCCTGCGGTTGAGCTGGAGCAAAAAATAATTATTCTTGACGCTAACGTGGAAACAAAAGGAGATATCAATAATTTCTTAACGCAAGCAGAGAACAAGATTGGCAAAAAAAACATCTGGGCAATTGAAATTATCGACAAGTTTAAGTCCAAATACACGTTAAGAGTTCACTATAAAGGTCTGTCAGACCAGGAGGCGAAGAAAATTCATTTGAGAACGTTCAACCTTAAAATATAAGCTTTAAACATTAAATATGGCGAAAAAGAAAAAAACAGCGAAAAAAATCAAGCCGACAAGTCCGAAGCAATCAGAGAAATCCAGCGGTTATACCGCTAAAGACATTTATGTCCTGGAGGGTTTGGAACCGGTGCGAAAAAGGCCGGGTATGTATATTGGTTCTACCGGACCGGATGGTTTGCATCATTTGATTTGGGAAGTGGTGGACAATTGTTTAGACGAAGCCATGGGCGGCTATGCCAAAAATATTGATGTTTCTTTGTTGCCGGGCAATAAAGTCAAGGCCACTGATGATGGCCGAGGCATCCCGGTGGAAATCCATCCCCAAACAAAGAGATCGGCCTTGGAAACAGTGATGACCACCTTGCATGCCGGCGCTAAATTCGGCGGCAAGGCCTACCAGGTGGCAGGCGGCTTGCATGGCGTGGGCGTTTCGGTTGTCTGCGCTCTTTCTAAATGGATGCGGGCCGAGGTTTGCCGCGATGGTTTCCGTTATTTTCAAGAATATCAAAGAGGTAAAGTTCAAGCCAAGGTTAAAAAAATCGGGCCTTGCCGAGGATCGGGCACGAGCGTTATTTTTGAACCCGACGGCGAGATTTTCAAAGAAACAAAATTTGAACTAAAAAGAGTGATTAACCATTTGCGCCAGCAGGCCTATTTGACCAAAGCGGTGAGGATTAAGATTGCCGATGAAAGAGGCGGCGCCGGCGAGGCGCTTGAGTACGGATTTTATTTTGAGGGCGGTTTGAAATCCTATGTCAAATATCTGGTCAAGGATTCGGTTCTGCGTCACCCCAATGTTTTTTATTGTACCGGAGAAAAAGAAGGAATTTTAGTGGAGGCGGCCTTTCAATACACCGACCAAGTTGAGGGTTATGAAGAATCATTCGCCAATAATATTTTCACCCAAGAAGGCGGCACGCATTTAACCGGTTTGCGCGTCGCTTTGACCCGCGGCTTTAATGATTATGCCCGCAAGAATAATTTTTTGAAAGAAAAAGATGAAAATCTTTCCGGAGAAGATATTCGGGAGGGGTTTGTGGGCGTGGTCTCGGTAAAACTCAAAGAGCCGCAGTTTGAAGGTCAGACAAAAGCGAAGTTAGGCAACGTGGAGGCCAAAAATGCGGTTGAGGGTGTAGTGAGCGAGGGCTTGGCGGATTTTTTAGAAAGAAATCCCAATGACGCTTCAGCGATCATTGATAAATGTATTCTTTCTTCCAAGGCGAGAAAAGCAGCGCGGGCGGCCCGGGAAACAGTTTTGAGAAAGGGGATTCTGGACGGCTTATCGTTGCCGGGCAAGTTAGCGGATTGCTCGTCTCGTGATCCTGCCAATGCGGAACTGTATATTGTCGAAGGTCCATCAGCTGGCGGTTCAGCTAAGCAGGGAAGGGACAGGCATTTTCAAGCCATTCTGCCCTTGAGAGGCAAGATTCTTAACGTGGAACGAGCTCGGCTGGATCGCATGCTGGAATCAGACGAGGTGAAGGCCTTGATTATTGCCATGGGCACCGCCATTGCCCAGGATTTTAATATTGAGAATTTAAGGTATCAGCGGATTATTATCATGTGCGATGCTGATTCTGACGGCAATCATATCCGGACTTTGCTGTTGACTTTTTTCTACCGATACTTTAAACCATTGATTGAGAAGGGTTATATCTATATTGCTCAGCCGCCGTTGTATAGGATACAGATGGGTAAAGAGGTCAGGTATGCTTATATTGAGGAACAGAGGGAGAAGATTGTGGCAGAAATGCGAAAATTAAAAAGTAAAAACGAAAAAGTAAAAACGAAAATCGAAAAGTTAAAACCGGAAGAAGACGAAACGATGAGTGAAGATGAAGCGTCGGGAATAATAAAAGTGGCGGGGATGAATATCCAGCGTTATAAGGGTTTGGGAGAAATGAATCCGGAACAATTATGGGAAACAACCATGAATCCGGCCAATCGGGTTTTGAAGCAGGTGACGATTGAAAACGCTCACGACGCGGATCGGATATTCGACATTTTGATGGGCAACGAGGTTTTTCCGAGGAAAAAATTCATCTTAACGCACGCGCAAAAGGTTAAAAACTTAGACATTTAATCAACTTTATACGAATATTATTATATTTATGCTTAATAAAATCACGAATTATTTCAAAGAAGTTATCTCCGAATCCAAGCGGGTTAATTGGCCGACGAAAAAAGAAGTGCTCCGCTACACTTTGGCGGTAGTTGGCGTTTCCGTGGTTTTGGCGATATTCTTGGGCGGCATCGATGTTCTGTTTACGAGAGCGCTGAATTGGGTTATACTACAAAAGTAAAATGGCGAAGCAAAGATTATCTCAAGAAAAAAACTGGTACGTCATCCACACTTATTCGGGTTATGAAGATGCGGTGGCGCGGAACCTGAAGCAAAGAATTGAGTCCCTCGGCATGGAGGACAAGATTTTTAGCGTGGTCGTGCCCAAGGAAAAGAAAATCAGGATTAAGAACGGCAAACGCCGAACCACCGAAGAAAAGATTTATCCCGGTTATGTCTTAGTGGAAATGATTGTCACCGATGATTCCTGGTACGTGGTCAGAAATACGCCTAACGTCACTGGTTTTGTCGGCGCCGGCACCACGCCGATTCCGGTTTCGCCCCAGGAAGTGGAGAGTTTAAAAAAAAGAATGGGCGAAGAAGAGCCGAAATTCAAGATTGATGTCAAAATTAATGATTTGGTCAAAATTGTTGACGGGCCGTTCAAAGAGTTTGACGGCAAAATATCAGAGGTCGATGAAGAAAAGGGCAAGGTCAAGGTGCTGGTTAATATGTTCGGCCGAGACACACCCGTTGAACTAGATTCATTACAAATCAAAAAAGTTTAATATGAAGAAGATTAAAGCTATTGTAAAACTTCAGATTCCCGCTGGCCAAGCTACGCCGGCGCCGCCGGTAGGCCCGGCTTTGGCTCAGCAAGGCGTTAATATCGCTGAATTTTGCCAAAAGTTTAATGAGCAAACAAAAGACAGGATCGGCTGGAAATTACCGGTTGAGGTAACGGTTTTTGAGGATCGATCTTATCTTCTCAAAGCCAAGACGCCGGTAGTGACAGAACTATTAAAGAGGGCGGCGGCAATTGAAAAGGGCTCGGGCACGCCGACAACTAAAAAAGTCGGCAAAATTACCAAAGCCCAACTAAAGGAAATTGCGAAAACCAAACTGCCGGATTTGAACACCGATAATTTGGAGGCGGCGGAAAAGATCATTGAGGGAACGGCAAGACAGATGGGAATAGAGATAGTTTAGTTAATTAGCGTCTAGCGTCTAGCGTCTAGCGTCTAGCGTCTAGTGATAATTAATTGACTAGACGCTGAACGCTAATTCACTATGATCACTAATAAGTATCCGGGGAAATTTATTGTTATCGAAGGTCCTGATGGTTCTGGCAAATCGACTCAATTAAAGCTTCTTGTAAAACGCTTACGTCAGAGCGGGAAACGAGTGGCTTTTTTTGATTTTCCCAAACACGGAGAAAGATCTGCCACTTTAGTTGATGATTATCTTAACGGCAAATATGGTTCAAGTAAAGAAGTGGGACCTTATCGGGCTTCGATTTTTTTTGCCTGCGATCGTTATGACAGCAGTTTTGAGATCAGGAAACGTCTTAATGAGGGGGGGGTAGTCGTTTCCGATCGCTATTGGGGTTCGAATTTAGGGCACCAAGCAGGTAAAATAAAGAACAAGACAGAAAGAAAAAAGTATGCGCAGTGGATTTATGATTTGGAATACAATATTTTCAAAATTCCTAAACCTAATTTAAATATCATTCTTAAAGTGCCTCCTGAGATTTCTTTAAAATTATCTAATTCAAAAACCATCACCGATAAACAAAAATTAAAGAGAAGAAAATCATATTTAGGCGAAAAATCAAAAGATATCCACGAGAAGGATTTAAGTCACTTAAGAGATGCTTACCGTGCTTATTTGGAAGCGGCAAGATGTTTTCCCAAAGATTTCCATCTGATAGATTGCTTTGAAGATAAAAGGTTTTTACCGCCGCAAATTATTCACGAAAAAATTTGGGCAGAAGTCCAAAAAATCATATAAATTATCGATTTTAAAGCTTGTGGAACACAGATGATTAATTTCGAAGAAAAAGACAAAATCGCGAAGACGATTGATCAAACGAATATCCGCAAAGAGGCGACCGAAGCGGATATTAAAAAAACCTGCCAGGAGGCGAAGGATTTTGGCTTCCGCGGCATTTGCATTAATCCGGAATGGGTTAAACTCGTTAGCAAAGAATTAAAAGGCACGGCTATTAAGACGATTTGCTTAATTGACCCGCCCATGGGCGTCAGTCCGCACCAGATTAGAATAGACGCGTGCCGCGTCGCCAAAACAGACGGCGCTGACGAACTTGATGTAGTAATGAACTTAGTTGATTTGAAATACGAGCGATACGATAAGATCCTCGCTGATCTTAAAGAAATCTGCCAAATCGGACCGGTTAAGGTGATTATCGGTTCCGGTTATTTAACCGATGCCGAAGTGAAAAAGGCCTCGGAATTAACCAAAGAAGCGGGCGCGATTTGCGTTAAAACCGCCACGGAAAAAGATCCCTTAGGCCATTCGGAATTAGCAGAAAAGGCCAAGCATTTAAAGATTATGAGAGAAGCGGCGCCAGGACTTTTAATAAAAGCGGCTGGAGGCGTAAAATCAATGGCTGATTGGGAAATGATGAGGCAAGCCGGCGCCGATATCATCGGCACCAGCTACGGCGTTGATATCCTTAAATAAATCTTTTTATCTTCTTGAGAGCCGCAGAGTAATTGGAAATCCAGTGTATTCTTGAATCTCGTTTAAACCAGGTCATTTGTCTTTTCGCATACTGCCAAGTATGCTTTTTAATTTCTTCTGAGATTCCCTCATACTCCCTTATGCTCCCTTTTCTTCCTAAAATTTCCTTCCATTCTTGATATCCAATGGTCTGTAAGGCCGGCAGCTTCTTGCCATATTTCTTAAAAAGCCGCTTTGCCTCTTTTTTCAATCCGGCTCTAAACATTTGTTTTGTCCGACGGCTAATGTTTCTCTTTAATTGTTTTTCCGGTAGCTTAATCCCGATTTGCAAAACGTCAAACAAAGGTTCTTTTTTCTGCCGCTGTCGCCAAAAAGGTAGTTTTGTTATCCGGCAAACTTCAATTGCTCTGACTAGCCGGCGTTTATTGTTCTTGTCTATTTTTTTAGCGCCTGCCGGATCAAGTTTTCTGTAAATGGAAAATAATTGCTTGGTGTTTTTTGCTTCCAGTTTTTTTCTCATTTGCCAATCCGGCTTCATTTTCGGATATTCAAAGTTATCGACAATGGCTTGGATATAAAGTCCGGTGCCACCGACTAAAAAGGGGGTTTTCCCGCGTTTTTGGATATCCTCAATGGCTTTCAAGGCCAATTTTTTATACAAAGCAACGTTAAACTTCTGATTCGGTTTGATTATATCAATGAGATGATGATCGATTTTCCTTTTTCCTTTTTCCTTTTTCAATTCCAATGGCTTCGCCGTCCCAATATTCATCTCCTTATATATCTGCCTTGAATCAGCGGAAACAATCTCACCCTTAAAACGCTTAGCCAGTTTTATTGCCAAGCCGGTTTTGCCCGAACCAGTCGGGCCAAGAATAACGATTAATTTACTGTTCAATTTCTTCTTTCTTTCTTCTGATAAAGGCGCGCCAGGACTCGACGAACTCAAAAAAGATCTGCAAAGGCGCTTCAAAAAAGAGGTTTAAAAACAAAATGATGAGGTTGTATCTCTGGAGTTGACCGGCGAGCCATTTGCCCACGGAGCGGAAAGGCAGGAAAAACATATCGGCCAGAAAGCTCAAGAATCCGGCTTCTTTTTCTGCGCCCCGCATCGGCTTGGTGGCGGCTTCGATCCTGACGCCGGAAAAAGAAATCAAAGAGAAGAAGGCGATAAAGATAAAGATGCTCAACCAGCTAAAGTTTATCTGCAAGAGCAGCCAGACCACGCCGGCAAAGACCGCGGCGGAAGTCAGCCAAAAGAACATTCTTAAGAAAATATTGCCTAAGCCCTTCTTATTAACGGGTTTTTCCACCTGAAGCATTTCAATTTTATCCCGGGGATAAACAATTTTCATTGTTTCCCAGCAAACCAAATTTTTGTTTTCCTCTTTGGGGATTTTTCCCGTGGAAAGAATCAAGAGCATCAAAAGGGGCGGGAAAAACAAGTTAATCATCAGGGCCAAAAGGGAAAAATTGCCATGGGCTTGGTCATAGGGGACTTCGATCAGAAAAGCAAAAACCATTTTAGACAAAAGAATGGAAATGACCCAGCGGATGCCCCAGCGCCGGTTATTCTTTTTCATTTCATTAAACCTTCTGTCATAGGCGAATTTCGTCCTTAATTCCAATGATTCCGGCTTCTCAAAAATCTCTCTTGCCTTAGTGCGGTCTTCGGTGGCGACGTCTTCCAATAAAAGGAAGACCGGGGTAAAGCGATAAATCTTTTTCTGAATCCTTTTTACCAAAGAATGGTTAATTTCGTAATCAACTTCCTTTTTAATCAAAGCCAGTTTCTGGGAAACCTCAATCAATAATTCTTGGTTGGGGCCATTGGTGAATTCGGGCAGTTTCAATTTAAGCAGGCGCCAGCCCAAAAGGCATCTATCCGCCTTGAGCAGGCATTTTTGGCAGGCAATGAAAATGAGTTCTTTTTTCGTTTGATCGTCAATGGCTGTTTGTTGGACAGGCAAAACCACTCTTTTCACTAATTCTTCCACCATGTATTCAATCAGGACCTCGTCTTTTCTCAATGGTGAGAGTTTTTCTTCTAATTCTGACGCGGCCAGATCATCAAGCCAGTCATTGATGCTTTGTTTTTCCGAGCCTCGGATATCGGAAGTCAAATGGTCTTTTAAGAAAATATATTTCCGCAAAAGCGATTCGGTTTCCTGAATTTTCGTTTCCGGAATTTTGTCGTTCGGGAAATAGCCGCCCCTGATCAATTCAAAAATCAAGGGTTTAGCCACTTCTTCGCTATTGCCGAGAGAGAGCAAAAGTCGGCGTTTCAGCATCCTTTGGATGGTATTTTTCCGCAAAAGATGGTCTTCTTGGAAATCAATCACTTGGCGGAGCTTTTCATAAAGAGTGGCGATTTTTGAAGCCACGTCGTCGACGTGGATCATCGCGACGTCGCCTTGCCCTTCCGGCCTGGCTAAAGAGCTGACTTGGTCTAAATAGCGTTTAGTAGAGTCAGAAACCATTGTTAGTATATTAGTATTTTAGTAATTAGAAATTAGAATAATTAGATATTCTAACTAATTATCTTTTCTTCGACCTCTTTTTTAATTTTTGCGATAAAAGCGTCCAATTCTATGGTACCGGTATTGCCTTTACTTCTTTGCCTGACACTAATGTTTTTCGCTGTCGCCTCGCGGTCGCCGACAACCAAAAGATAGGGGATTTTCTGCATTTCATTGTCGCGGATTTTAGCCGAAGTGGTTTCTTGGCGCGAATCAACTTCAACCCGAAGATTATGTTTTTTCAGTTCGTCCATAACCCAATTGGCGTATTCTGTGTGCCGGTCAGTAATGGGAATGATTTTTGCCTGGACAGGGGAGAGCCAAACCGGAAACGCGCCGGCATAATGCTCAATCAGAAAAGCCATGGTGCGTTCGAAAGCGCCGATTGACGAGCGATGAACAACCACGGCCTCTTTCTCTTTGCCGTCTTTATCAATATAGGTTAGTTCAAAGCGTTTAGGCATGACAAAATCGTATTGGACAGTAAAAGCGGTTTCTTCTTGGCCATTAACTCTTTTAACCTGAATGTCTATTTTCGGGCCATAAAAAGCCGCCTCGCCTTTGGCTTCAAAAAAGGGTGCTTTTGTTTCCTGCAATACCTGGCGGAGAATATTTTCTGCCGCATTCCAGGCCTTGTCATCCTTATAGTATTTTTTAGTATCTTTTCGGTCGCCCAAAGAAAGCCGATAGCGATAATCAATGCCTTTCTTAAGGCCGAAGACAGCATTGGCATAATCAATAAGATTTAAAACACTTTTGATTTCTTCCTCGGCTTGCTCTTTAGCGCACATAATATGAGCATCAGCCAAACAAAACATTCTTACCCGAGTCAATCCGGAAAGTTCGCCGCTTTTTTCATAACGGAATTGGGGAGAAATTTCCGCAAAACGCACCGGCAATTCTTTATAGGTGCGCGGCCGCGATTTATACAGCATGAAATGGTGCGGACAAGTCATGGGCCGCAAAATCAGTTTTTCTTCATCTATCTGCATGGCCGGATACATCGTCTCTTTATAATACGGGTAATGGCCTGATTTTTCGTAAAGTTCCACTTTAGCGAGCGGGGGAGTAATAACATGCTGATAACCGCGTTTTGTTTCTTCTTCTATCACAAACTTTTCCAATTCTTTTCTGATTACCGTTCCTTTCGGAGTGAGCATCGGCAATCCCTTACCGACAATGTCGGCAAAAACAAAAAGATCCAAATCCTTTCCTAATTTGCGGTGATCTCGTTTTTCCGCTTCTTGTTGTTGTAAAAGATATGCTTCTAATTCTTTTTGGGTGGGGAAGCAGGTGCCGTAAATGCGAGTCAGCATTTTGTTCTTTTCCGAGCCGTGCCAATAGGCGCCGGCAATGGACAAAAGTTTAAAAGCACCGATTTGGCCAGTGGAGGTGATGTGTGGTCCAGAGCAAAGAGAAATAAACTCTTTGCCGGTAGTGTAAGTGGTGATTTTTTCTCCTTTTTTCTTGAGTTCGTTAATTAACTCAATTTTATAAGGATTGTTTTTGAATAGTTTTTTGGCCTGGATAACAGTGATTTCTTGGCGTTTAATCGGCAGATTTTCTTTGACGATTTTCATCATTTCCTCTTCTATTTTCGGGAAATCGGTTTCGGAAATTTTTAAAGGGACTCGTGCTGAGCTTGCCGAAGCATCGAAGTCAATATAAAAACCCTCATCGGTTGCCGGCCCCATTGCCTCTTTGAATTGAGGATAAAGCCGGATCATGGTCTGATGAAGAACGTGTTCACACGAATGCCTCATTTGGCTTATTCCAGCCCGTTTAACGGGCTTTTCGACCCGTTTAACGGGTTTGGTATGTTTAGCCATAATCGTATATAATAGCACATTTTAGTTGATAATTAAAATGCCTCCTTCCCAGGAGGCATTGTGTAGAGCTGAGCTTTACACAATTAGACGGGTTCGATTATTTCCTGGATGTCGTCGCAGATGATTTTCGCTGAATTATCCTTATAGTTGACCCGGCCGGAAACATAGACGATTTTGTTCTCGCGGAAGGGCAGGGGATTCCTTTCCAAGATTGAAGGAAAGACCACTACTTCGACTCTGTCGGTCAGATCTTCTAAATTGAGAAAAACCATGGGCCGGCCATTTTTGGTGATAATCTTTTTCAAATGGCAAATTAAACCGGCGACCTTGACTTTTTTGCCCTCAACCTGTTCGCAGATTTTTACCAGAGGCAAGACGCCCTTAGCCAGGATTTTTTTGAATGAATTCAACGGATGAGAAGTGACGAAAAGCCCGAGCAATTCTTTTTCCCATTCCAGTTTTTCTTTGCTGGTGGCCGGAGCAGCGCTAGCCAAACGGATTTCTGAACCAAAATTAATTTTGCCGGCAAAAAGATTCATCTGCCCCTCATTCTTTTTACGCTGGTTTTCCCGGTTAAATTCAAGAATATCATCCATGTTTTCCAGAATTTGATTCCTTTCCGTTATTGAATCAAAAACGCCTGATTTTGCCATGGCTTCCATTGATTTTTTGTTTAAGTCCTTGGAATTGATGCGGGCCAAGAAATCACCCAGATCCTTAAACGGGCCATTGGCTTTTTTCTCGTCAGTGATGGCTTTAACGACATTGGCGCCGACGTTTTTGATTGACGACAACCCAAACCTAACCTTGTTTTCATTAGGGACAACGGTAAAATTGGTCAAGCTTTCGTTAATATCCGGCGCCAAGACCTCGATCTTCATCTTTTTACATTCTTCGATCAGAAAAGCGATTTTTTCCATGTCATGTTTTTCTGACGTGAGCAAAGAAGCCATAAACTCAACCGGATAACGGGTTTTTAGCCAAGCGGTCTGATAAGCGATCATGGCATAACAGGCGGCATGCGATCGATTAAAACCATACTGGGCAAAGGGCAGAATCCATTCCCAGATTTTATTCGCCACCCTGTCGTCAATGCCGTTGTTTTCCATGCCTTCCAATAACTTGTCTCTTTGCTCGTCCAATAACGATTTGATTTTCTTGCCCACTGCTTTTCTCAAAACATCGGCCTGGCCATAAGTGAAACCGGCCAAGTCGCGGGCGATTTGGAGCAATTGTTCCTGGTAAATGCAGATGCCGTAAGTATTTTTTAAAATCGATTCGAGTTTGGGATGTAAGTATTCGATTTTTTCCTTGCCGTGTTTTCTTTTAATGTAAGAGGGGATGAATTCCATTGGTCCGGGCCGGAAGAGGGCAATCATGGCGATAAGATCTTCAAATTCTGTCGGTTTTAGCTCAACCAAGTATCTGGTCATGCCGCTGCCTTCTAATTGGAACACGCCGGCGGTCCTGCCGTCGCGCAGATTCTTATAGACCTCCTTATTATCAAGGGGAATTTTTTCAATATCAATTGATTCTTTTCTGATGACAAAAATTCTGGCCAAAGT
>CAZKCH010000009.1:0-22354 GCA_964551525.1 uncultured Candidatus Saccharibacteria bacterium | reverse complement strand
AGAAACAAGAAATATAGATGCAGTTTTAAGTGACCCAAATAGGTACCAAAATAAAGGTTTTCAAGCTATTGCAGGCTATCATTTATCAAGAAAAGCTCTAAAGGGCTTGGGTACCGAGGGATTAAAAAAACTTTCGCAGAACTCTCTTAAAGATTCTATGATTCTAGACGATTTAGCACTTTATGGCACGCCAGAACAGGTCGTTGCAATAAGGGAAAGCCACGGACCGGATGTATTTAATAGGATTGATAAAGCCAGACACGATGTTGGTTTTGAGAAAATGGCAAAAGTAAACCCGGCGATGATTTACGCTTCTCATACAGGCGTGAATCGCCAACATTTTGGACACATGAAGGGACCGGGGGGAGAAATGATAGATGATGAAAATACCGCAAGAAGATTTGTAGGATATACAAATAATCCCGCACCAGCGATACCAACTCTCACCGCCGCAGATCCTGATCTTGCCGCCGGAAAAGAAAAGAATGGTTCAATTATTGGTTCCATGCCTGTTCTTGAAGGTGCAGTAAAAACCAATTACGAAGTTTATCCTCTTGGAGTTGATTGGTATATTAGAAAAAATTTAACGACAGCTCTTGGGGCGACGTGGCATCCAAAACGAAAAGATCAAGCTGCAATAAAAGCGAATAGAGGCGTAAAGATAACTGATCCCACAACCGCTCAGCAATTAAAAATTGGTGGGTCAGAAATGATGATAAGCCAAGTCATCACTCCAGCTGGGCCAGTGTGGACATTAACAAAATCTTAAAAACATGACTAACTATACTAAAGAACAATTATGGCAGATCTATATAAAATTGCCGCAAGATATTAAAGAGATTTTAACCTCCAAAGAATGTGCCGAAATAATCGAAAAAATATTAATCGAATATGAATTACTGGATAAGCGTGGGGGGCAAATCTCGGATTTGATTAGGAATGTTTTGTACGGGCTTTTGCCGCCGGGAGAATTTCAGGTCTCTTTGGAAAAAGAAGTTGGTTTAGATGCGGAAACAGCCAAGAAAATCGGGCAGGAAATCAACCGATTCGTCTTTTTCCCGGTCAAGGAAGCGTTAGCGGGGCTTTACAGTACAGATATGGGCAAGACAGGACAAAAAGAGACAGCCGTCCAATCCGAGGCAACAGCGGTAGAGGGAACCCCCGCGCCATATGAGACAAAACCGGATACATATCGAGAGCCGCTGGAGTAGCCTTGTATCTTGTATTTTGTATTTTGTATTTCGTATTTTGTATGACTACGAAGATAAAATCTTTCACTGATTTAAATGCCTGGAAAGAAGGGCACAAGCTTGTTCTGCTAGTTTATAAGGTTACCGAAAATTTCCCAAATAAAGAAATGTTCGGCTTAACCAGCCAGATGAGACGTTGCGCCATTTCAATTACATCAAATATCGCCGAGGGATTTAGTCGAAATACAAACAAAGACAAATGCCAGTTTTATTTGATAGCCCAAGGATCGTTAACAGAATTACAGAACCAATTGCTTATAAGTAGGGATATCAATTATCTGAATAATGAGGGTTTTCATGAAGTTGCCAATCAAACAGTGATGGTTCATAAGCTTATAAATGGATTAAAAAGAATACGGAATACGAATACTAAATACTAGATACAAAATACTAAATACACGCCTATGCGCTTTCAGGTACCCCAATTCATCGAACAGGAAGCCAAGATCGCCGGGCCGCTGACTTTCAAACAATTCGTCATGCTCGTCATCGCCGGCTTTATCATTGTCATGCTTTGGCTCTTGCTGTCGAAAGTAAATCTTTCCCTGTTCTTCATGCTTTCCGCTATTATCCTTATCAGCGCGGTTTTCCTCGCTTTCATGAGAGTCGGGGGCAGGTCATTGCCGACTGTGCTGGGAAACTTCTTTTTCTTTTTCACTTCGTCAAAGATTTATCTCTGGAAAAAGAAAGAACTGCCGCCCCGTTTAATTTGGAAAAAGGTGGAGGGAAGCAATGGCCCGGTCAGGCCGAAACAGGTCGTGCCGGAATTGAAGGCCTTTGGCAGAAGCCGGATAAGCGAGATGACGACGAATATTGAGATAAAGAAATAACTAATGACTAATTATTCTAATTTCTAATTAACCTAATTACTAAAATGGCGAAGTCGGCGACACAAGATTTCTTGCTGGTTGACCAAATCAGAGAGGGGATAATTCTGCTGAAAAATAAAGCGCTCCGGGGAGTAATGATTGTTTCCTCCTTGAATTTCGCATTGAAATCAGACGAGGAACAGCAGGCAATCATCTACCAATTCCAGAGTTTCATCAACTCGCTTGATTTTTCTTTGCAGATCATTGTCCAATCAAGAAAACTGAATATGACCGGCTATCTGGAAAAAATAAAAGAACTGGAAGCGAACCAGCCCAACGACCTTTTAAGGGTGCAGGTTTCGGGCTACCACGATTTCGTCAAAGAACTGGTTGAGGGCGGCACCATTATGAGCAAGTCGTTTTTCGTCGTCGTGCCCTACACTGTTTTTGAATCAGGCCAGGCCCTGGGAGCGGAAGACGTGGTCAAAATCGGCCGCTTGCCAACCATGACCGAGGAGCAATTCCAGCGCTGCAAAGCCCAACTGTGGCAAAGAATGGAATTTATTGCCATGGGTTTAAAAAGAATGGGCTTGCAAGCCATGCCCCTTTCTACTCCGGAATTGACGGAATTCCTCTGGGCCCTGCATCATCCTAAAGAAGCGGAAACCGGCTACTATCCGGAAATTCCGCCTGAATTATCCTAATGAACATCCCTTTTTTCAAAAAATCAGGCCGGCGGGTGCCGGAAAAAATCTTTGAATCAGAAACCCTGAATCTCAAGGACTTTATTGCCCCTTCTTCGATTGAAATCCAGCAGAGTTATTTAAAAATCGGGGAAAAACTCGCCAAATCGTTTTTCGTTTTCTCCTACCCGCGCTATTTGAATTCGGGTTGGTTTGAACCGGTGATCAATCTCAACGCGCCCATGGACGTGGCTTTTTACATTCACCCGGTAGAAACCGGCGTCATTCTGAAACAACTGCGGAAAAAGGTGACCGAAGTCCAATCGGAACTGATGGAGCGTCAGGAAAAAGGCCTGATCCGCGACCCGGTTCTGGAAACCGCTTTCCAGGATTTGGAAGGGTTAAGAGATGAGTTGCAGACAGCCCAGGAAAAAATGTTCCGCGTCGGCTTGTATATTACAATTTATGCCGACACTGACAAACAATTGCGCGATATTGAACTGACCCTGCGGTCAATGCTTGAAGGCCGGATGATTTATGTCAAACCCTCGTTCTTCCAGCAAAAAGAGGGTTTTCTTTCTACCTCTCCTTACGCCATGGACATTTTGCAGGTGCACACGCCCATGAACACCAGCCCGCTTTCCTCGACCTTTCCTTTTGTTTCTTTTGATTTGAGTTCCAATGAAGGCACGCTTTACGGCATCAATCGTCATAATAATTCTTTGATACTTTTCAACCGGTTCAGTTTGGAGAATGCCAACCTCCTCGTGTTCGCAAAGAGCGGATCGGGTAAGTCATTTTTTTGCAAGTTAGAGGTGTTGCGGTCGCTGATGACCGGAGTGGACACAATCATTGTTGATCCGGAAAACGAATACAAGTTTTTGGCCGAATCGGTCGGCGGCTCGTTCTTTAATATTTCTTTAAGTTCAAATGACCACATTAATCCTTTTGAACTGCCCTTGCCGCGCGAAGACGAAAGCCCGGAAGACGTTTTGAGAAGTAATATCATTAACTTGGTCGGGCTTTTGCGGCTCATGCTCGGCGGCTTAACGCCGGAGGAAGACGCGATTATTGACCGCGCCCTGACCGAAACCTATGCCGCCAAAGACATTACGCCCCAAACCGATCCGAAAAAGTGGCCGGAAAATATTCCTTTAATGTCTGATTTGGAATCGGTTTTGGAAACCATGGAGGGCGCCGATTCCTTGGTCAGGCGAATACGAAAATTCACCGAGGGCACTTTCGCTAATTTTTTCAACCAGCCGAGCAATCTGTCTTTGAATAAAAATTTGGTGGTTTTCGGTATCCGCGACATGGAAGACGAATTAAGGCCCATGGCCATGTTTGTGGTCATGCGCTATGTCTGGAACAAAATCCGCTCGGAAATGAAAAAGAGAATGCTTTTGATTGATGAGGCGTGGTGGCTGATGCAATCGCAAGACGGCGCCTCTTTCTTGTTCGGCGTGGCCAAGAGGGCGAGAAAATACTGGTTGGGACTGACAACCATTACCCAAGACGTGGGCGACTTTTTAAAGTCGGAGTACGGCACGGCCATTGTCGCCAATTCTTCACTCCAGTTATTGCTGAAACAAAGTCCGGCGGTTTTGGACCAGATTAAAAAAACCTTTAACCTGACCGACCAGGAAAAAATGCTTTTGATGGAAGCGGGCATTGGCGAAGGCATTTTCATTGCCGGCCAGAAACACGTGGCGATCAGAATCGTCGCCTCTTATGCCGAGGATCAAATCATCACCACCTCGCCAGAAGAAGTACTGAAAGCGAAAAGAGCAAAAGGAGAAGAAATAGTTGAGTAGACACTGATTTATGCTGATTTTAACTGATTAATACTGATAATTTAAAACTATGGCTGAAGAAACGGAACAATTTAATACGCCCACTGGAAACGAGGAAAACATCGAGGACACCGAAAGCGTCGGAGATGCTGAAAACAGCGAAAATGCTGGAAGTATTGAAAATACTCAAAACGAAGAGGAAAAAACCGAGGCAAAGTCAAGCGGCGGGCTTAGTAATTTAATGGGCCCCGAAGGAATTATTATGATGGGCGTGGCAATTACATTGGACGTAGCCGGTATTGCTATTACCTGTTTTGGACTCGATGATTTAGGCATTCTTGATATCTTTGGCATGATCATTATTTGTGGCTGGATGCTATTCCGAGGCCAGGGGAAACTGCATATCACCACCACTAAAGGAACGCAACAACAAGCAGAAAATTTTATAAAAAAGCTATTCCGGGGCAAAACTTCCAAGTTTGTCACTCCGATCGTCGGCGAACTCATTCCTTATGTCGGCGCCTTGCCATGTTGGACTTTAGCGGTTTTTTTTGAAGTAACAGAAATTGAGGTCCCAGGAGTAACCACTAAGGGACCATCTCTAAAAAATGTGGCTAAGCCGGCCTGAAAATCATTATGCTTGAAATAACTTATCCGAATATTCCGGGCGTGCCCATGCCGACTGATTTGGGCTCGTTTTTGCTTTACGCTTATGCCTTTTCCTTAATCGTCAGCGTCGGCGTTTGCTTTCTCATGCTTTTATACGGCGGGTTTCTCCGGCTCATTTCCACCAACAATCCCGGCAAAGCCATAATGGCAAAAGACCAGGTAAACTCTGCTTTCACGGGATTGGCAATACTTCTGCTTTCGTTTATGATGCTGAAAATCATTAATCCTGATTTATTGGCAATCCGCCTCCCGGGTTTAAATAGCCCGCCGCCAGCGCCAATCGTTCCGCCCCTGACCACGCCGGATTTAACAAAATCGTATTGGGAATTGCCTATTGGCGCGATCCAGGAAATAGTTTTCAAAAAAATGGGTGAAATAAGACCCTTGGCGAAAGCAGTCAAAGACAAAACCGCTGTGCTTGAAACAAAAGCGATTGATTTCAAAGAGGCGCTGGAAGAATGCAGCTGCTCGCCCTTAGCGCCGAAATGCGATGCCGGCGCTGATTGCCACCCTTTAAAATGCACCAAACAATCGGGATTGGAAGCGGAATATAAAGACATTTGCCAAAATTGGCAGGAAATCGACCAAAAAAGAAAAGCGCTTGAGGGCGCAGAAAAAATACTTAAAACCAGCCGTCAAAATTTGATTAAAAAACAATTTGAGCTGACGAAAGAAACCTTGCGCCTGGACGCAGTAAAAAACCTGCTCAGCGCTTGTCTGCCCATGCCTTTTGACCGGCTATCAATGCTTGCTTTGCAAGAAACCAATAAAGTTGAAATAGAAAAAATCTGGAACGAGATTGACAACAAACAAGATCCAAACACATTTTACTGCCAAATAGAGGAAGCCGAATTGGATTCTTTAGTGAATGGCTGGTTTCAAAACGTAGCAGAATTGTGGGCCTCGCTGAATTATGGATCTGATCCAAACACTCCGCCCGGACCAGCTCCTGATCCAAACCCCGGCGCCCTTGCCTGGCCAGTTACTGATCCCGTGGTCGGACAACCATTTGGCGAATATACCCAAGAGACCGGCGGAGGCTGGCACGGAGGGATAGACCTGAATTTCGGTAATTTCGGAGAAATTGTCTATGCTGCCGCCGACGGAACCGTCTCCGTTGTTGACTACGTATGGCTGGGAGGAGGCGATAGAGAAAACGCGCAATATATTGCCATTGATCACAAGGATATCAACGGAAAACCATACAGAAGCATTTATCTCCACCTTTCTGAGTTTCTGGTCACCTCGGGTGAAGTTAGGCAAGGCGATCCTATTGGCAAAATAGGCAGTACTGCTAGTTATTACGACCATCTCCATTTCGAGGTAAGAGACGGGGACGCCTTGATAAACCCTTGTTTATTTTTACCACCAGGCGCTGATGGCATAGGATGCCCGCTTGAACCGGCAATGTCAGAATTCCCGCCAGGAGAATACTATTAATAGTATATTATGCCTCACGTCAATAAAAAGATCGCCGCGCTGATAATAATAGTCGTCTTAACGCCGACCGTTCCTTTAATTAACGGGGGCGGAGGCGCTTTTGCCTCTGACGATTCGTTTTCTTGCGACCTGAAGACCGAGGCGCCGGTGGGAGAATTAGCCGACTCAATCATTGAACTGAACGCCCGCCTTTTGGAGCAAGTGAAAATCATTTCCGATCAGGCGCGGATCGCTTCAAACAACGCCCGCAATTTAGTCAAAGCCAAAGACACCTGCGATCCGAAAAGGTGCGACTCTACCTGTAAAACAGATACAATCTTTTCCGCCTGCAACACTGACTGCAAGCCCGGCTATACCTGCAATTTTGTTGACACCGGGATTTTCAATAATGACTATCCTCTCGGCAGCTGGCTGTTGGGTGTTGTCTTAGATTGCAAAACATTGAGTAATTTTAATCCCGACGACGAAGCACGCTACGCAGAATTCAAATATAAAAGAACAGGCAGCAAAGATCTCTGGAAAAAGTGTTATAATCTCGCCTGCGATACGCAGATTTGTGAAGCCGAAGAATGTCAAGGAGACGCCTGTGATTTTAATAAAATATCGCAACTGACCAACGCAATCTCCTCTGCCAAGGATCTTATTGACACGGCTTATGATAAAATCACTGATTTTTTTGAGTTGGTGGTTCAGGATCTGCCTTTATTCGGAGAACCATGCTTTCCGCCGTTTATGAAAAGCTATTCCGGCTGTAAAACATGCAATATCGTGAGCGCACCTCCTTATAATCTTAATACTTGTTCCGAAGTCGGCTATCTTTTTAAAATCACCAGCATTACCGCGGATAATTTAAGCGGCTGTGAAACCGGCGGCGATCTCAATGATTTGGGCGAAGGATCATCAATGGAATCATTATGGCGCTGCCAAGACATTAAACAGACAATCAGCGGTTGTTATGACGACAATTTCTTTTGCTGTTTATTAAAATAAAGTATTAAGGTATATTTAAATAATATGAACAAAAAACTTTTTTTAACGCTGTTGCTATCAATGCTGGTCTTAACGCCGATGATAACTTTGGCAGTAGACCGCGATTTGGAAATCGAGTATCCAAGAATAGTGCCGACAATCAACCCGCCCCAAACGGTCAAAACCATTCTCCCGGACTATATCCGCTACGTGATTAACTTGGTTTTTATTCTTAGTGGATTGATTATTTTCGGCTCGCTTTTATTTGCAGGATTTTCGCGGCTAACCTCGGGCGTCAACCCCGGCGCTTTAAGCCAGGCGAATGACCGGGTATGGTCATCGTTTATCGGCGCCATTATTTTGCTTTCGTCTTATCTTATTTTAAACACAATCAATCCAACATTGGTTCAATTAAAAATCGGCGCGCCCACATTAGGCACCGGAGGAGTTGTGCTAAAAGACGCAAGTGGAAGAGAAATAGAAACCGCTTTTAGTTTAAAGGACTTTGATCCTTATTTTAAGGATTTCTACCCAATAAGCGCGAAAATTCCGACCACGCATACGGAAATAATCCCGTGTTTTGAAAAAGACCTGCAGGACTGCAGAGAAGATCAGAAAATTAGCGTTGATACAGATGGCGCAGAAGCATCCTTGCCAAGTAATATCTTGTCTATCATCATAACCTGGAAAATCCCTGGAGTTTATCTTTATCCGGAAACGAATTTTGGCGGCAAGCCATCTGTCTATACCAGCAATTATGGCGATTTGGGCGATTTTGACAATAAGGCCCAATCAATAGAATTTGTTAACACTGCAGACGTAGAATACGGCGCCGTGCTTCACGAAGACAAAAATTTTAAGGGGAAATGCGAGGTCGTCAACGAAGGAGAAATATCAAATCTATCCGGTATTAGAACATCTTCTATTACTGTTTTTAGGCGCGACCCTGATATTTCTCTTTCTGGCAGCAAGGCGTATTTTTATTCGTGGCCGGATTACGTCGGTATAACCATCAATTACGCCGATGTTCCAAACAAAATGACGGGAAGCCTTGCT
The DNA here is from genome assembly GCA_964551525.1 of uncultured Candidatus Saccharibacteria bacterium. Classification (GTDB taxonomy): domain Bacteria; phylum Patescibacteriota; class Minisyncoccia; order Minisyncoccales; family GWA2-46-15; genus GWA2-46-15. Next base: position 13,685 of record CAZKCH010000009.1, on the reverse strand, counting down.
AACACTGCCAGTACCGCCAGCACTCTTGGCACCAAAACAAGATCTTTAAAAATAGATAGGGGAATTCAAATTGCGCTTTTTGAAAGCAACGGGCAACAAGGCAAATGTGAAATTTTCTCAGGAAACGACAGCGACCTTAGCAACAACGAAATGGGCACATGCTTGGATTTCAGGTGCGTAAAAAGAGTAGGCACCACCAGTATTTGCCTGTGGTCATGGTGGGTTAAGGACTCTTGCGTCAAATCATTCGAAGTCATTCTCGGCAAGTAATTACGGGTGGGGTTTGACGACGACTTTTCTTTCTAAGCCCTCGCCGCGGCTTTCGGTGACGACGTCGGATCGGTTAGCTAAAAACATATGGATAATCCTTCTTTCCCGGGCCGGCATCGGCGCTAATTCTTTTTCCTGTTTAGACAAAGAAACCTCGTCGGCAATAACGCGCGCCTGCTCTTGCAGATATTCCTGTTTTTTCTCTTTATAAGAATTGATATCGATATCTAAAAAGAATGGCTCAACGATTTGCCGGCGCAAAAGCAATCCTAAAAGGTGCTGGATTTCCGCCAAGGTCTGGCCCTGCTCGCCGATTAAAAGCTGGGGAAACTCTGTTTCTAAATTGATTTTAAAAACACCCTCTTCCAAGCGGCTGGTTTTAACGCTTGCTTCAAGCGTGGTTTTCAATAAAAACTCGGCCACGATTTGTTTTATTTTTTCCTGATCTTGGAAAGAAATCATTTTAATTATTCGGGTTTAGCTTGCTCTTTTTGTTGAAAAAATATTGCTGAATTGCCGCCAAGCCGGACGTGGCCAGCCAATAAAGCCCAATAACCGAGGGGAGTTTCAAAAGAATCATTACGGTCAAAAGGGGAAAGAAGAAGGTCATTTGTTTCTGCATCATTTCCGCCATTTTCGCCTTGGGTTCGGTTCCAACAGCCTGTTTTGTTTTAGCAGGCATGGCCAAGAATGACTGGAAAAACTGGGCCAAACCGGCTAAACCGGCTAGAATCGCGCTCGGTTTTGATAAGTCGAAAACGCCTAAAAACCAAGGGTTGATGATTTCCGGTTTAGTGATGAAATCATATAAATGACCGGTGCCGTTCCAAAGGCCAGTGGCAAAAATCTGGTAAAGTGCGATTAAAACCGGCAGCTGGATCAGGATCGGGACAAAACCGCTAAAAGGAGTGATTTTCTCGCCCTTGAACAATTCCGAAGTCAGGCGCAGCTGCTCCGGCGAGTTATCACGGTATTTTTCCTGGATCTCTTTCAACCGCGGCTGGATTTTCGCCATTGCTTTTTGCGCTCTCATTGATTGCGCATTCAAGGGCCAGGTTAGGACCTTAATAATCGCCGTCAGAATAATCACTACCAGGCCTAGGTCGTGACCGGGAATAATGTTGTAAATAAGAATCAGTAAATTAAAAAGCGGCTCATAAATGAGCGTTCTGAAAATGGTTGAAATAATAGTGCCGAGGTTCATTGATTTAAAAGAAATTTCAATAATAATTCTATTTCTCCTGTTTTTTTATTCTCGATGCCTTTGCGGGCGATTAAAACCATATCGTAGCCCGTCACCCCAACGGGCAATTGCTTTCTGATTGCCTCTCTTAAACGACGCTTGATTTTGTTCCTGATGACTGCTTTTTTAAAAATCTTGGCGCCGGTCAAAAAACCAATGCGGCAGAAATCGAGATTATTCTTGATAAATTTCACGGACAAAAATTCGCTTGTCTTGGCTCGGCCTCTTTTTAAGACATTAAGGAAGTCCTTTTCTTCTCTAAGCCGATTTTGATTTGATAACATATTGGAAAGACAAATAACTTAGACGGCTAAACGCGTCCGTTTCTTTGACCTTCTCCGGGCAATAATTCTCCGGCCATTTTTTGTCGCCATGCGCTGACGGAAACCATGGGTTTCTCTTCTTTTCTTATTTTTCGGATTGTAAGTGATCGACATGATGAGTATATTAGTTTATTAGTAATTAGAGATTATACCAAATTTTACCAAAATGGACAAATATAATTTTAAGCTTATCTTAAATCCACTTGTTTTCCACAGGTTATTCATATATGGGCAAAACCTAATCTTATTTTTGCCTTTTATCTGCCCGGAGTTATAATAAATGATTAACGTGAAGTCATTCTAACTTCTAACTCCTATCTTCTAACTTCTATCAATATGACTAATGAGGAACTCTGGCAGACCGTGCTTGCCCAAATCCAGCAAACTATTTCTCCCGCTACTTTTGCGACCTGGTTTCGGCAAACCGCCATCATCTCCCAAAAAGACAACGAGGTGATTATTTCTGTGCCGAATCTATTTTCAAAAGAATGGCTGAAAAACAAATACCATAAGATAATTTTCAAAATCATCAGCGAACAGAACAACGACATTAAAGAAATAAAATACGTTATTGGCCAGGCGCCCGTGGCCGGATTCAGCGAGGAAAGAAGGTCTCGGCACCAAGAAAACTCTTCAGCCCAGCTCGATTTCCAAGAATTTAAAACCGATCGCGACACCAATCTCAACCCTAAATATCTTTTTGATAATTTCATCGTCGGCTCTTTCAATGAATTGGCTCATGCCGCCGCGACGGCCGTAGCCAAAACCCCAGGCCAAGTTTATAATCCTTTGTTTATTTACGGCGGCGTCGGTTTAGGCAAGACGCATTTATTGCAAGCCATCGGTAATGAAGTTAATAAAAATTTCGGCAAAAGCAATATCAAATACGTGCCGGCGGAAAGGTTTACCTCGGAAATCGTCAGCGCCATCAGAAACCATCAAATCGACGCCCTCAAAACAAAGTTCCAGAAAATCGACGTTCTCATTCTTGACGACGTCCAATTTTTGGCCGGCAAAGAAAAAACCCAGGAAGAATTTTTCCATTTATTCAACGCTCTCCATGAAAAGAATAAACAAATCATTCTTTCCTCTGACCGGCCGCCCAAGGCGATTGCCGCTTTAACCGAACGGCTGCGGTCGCGTTTTGAAGGGGGGATGATCGCCGATATTAGTTTGCCGGATTTGGAAACCAGAATCGCGATTTTGAAAACAAAAATGGCGGAAAAACGACTCAACTTTTCGGATGAAGTCATTAATTATCTGGCCAATAAAATCCAAAGAAATATCCGCGAATTGGAGGGCGCCCTCAACCGCTTATCAACCCACCAGAAAGTGACGGGTAAAACAATCGATGCCGCCATGGCTAAAAGCTTACTGGACAATCTGTTTAACCAACCGATAAAAATTTCCTCACCGAAAAAAATTGTTCAAGCCGTCAATGGTTTTTACGACCTCAAGGACAAAGAAATTTTTGAAACTACCAGGAAAAAAGAAGTGGTCAAACCAAGACAAATAGTGATGTTCTTTTTAAGGGAGGAGTTAAAATATTCTTTCCCCGCCATTGGCCGGATGTTCAAGGGCAAAGACCACACCACGGCTATCCATGCCCATAATAAAATAAAAAAAGAAATTGAAACCAGCGTTGATTTTGCCGAAGAAATCAGTTTAATCAAGCGGAGAATATACGATCTTTAATTAATAAGCTGGGGATTACTTCTGGAGAACGAGTTAAAAAACTGGTCATAAAACGCGGTTAAAAACGCCTTAAAAAATAAAAGGGGGAAAACCGCCCAACTTAACCGAATAATATCCCTTAGTTATCTACCGGGAAATACCCTTCTTTTCCCCTAAAAACAAAGTTGAAAATATCGTTTAATCGTAAAAATAAATTTCTTAGTAGCAATAATAAGTTTTAAATATATATTATTATGAAAACTACTATTTTAAAAAACATTTTACGCGAGGGCATTGCCATTGTCGGCCGAGTGGCCCAAAAAAATCTTTCCTTGCCGATTTTGAGTTCGGTCTTACTTTCTGGTGAGAAAAATTTTATCTGCCTCAAGGCCACCGATCTCGATATCGGCATTAAATGGTGGGTTCTTTCTAAGGTGGAAAGAGAGGGTAAAGTCGCCTGCTCTCTAAGGGTTTTACAAGGCCTAATTGACAGCTTAGCGGCGGAAAAAATCACGTTGAAGGGAGAAGATAAAAAACTTTTAATCGAAGCGGATGATTTTAAGGGTCAGATCAACTGCATGGATGCGGACGAGTTTCCTATTATTCCCGATATTGAAGCGAAAACCAATTTTACTATCAGCGCACCCATGGTGATTGAGGGTTTATCTCAGGTCGTGGATACGGCCTCCACTTCTTTAGTGAAGCCGGAGATCGCCGGCGTTTATTTCCGCTTTTCCGGCAATTGCTTAAAATTAGCCGCCACGGACAGCTTCCGCTTATCGGAAAAAACTCTTTATTTGGAAAAGAAAATAGAAGAGGATTTTTCTTTCATCTTGCCCCAGCGCGTTTGCCGGGAAGTGATTAATATTTTCAGCCAGGAACAAGGAGAATTGAAATTTTATCTTTCCAATAACCAGGTTTTAATAGAACTAATGATGGCCGAAACCGAACACCCGAAAATCCATGTTTTTGCCCGCCTGATCGAGGGCGGCTACCCCGATTACCAGGGATTGATTCCTCAAGAATTCCGCTTAAAGGCAATCCTTTCCAAGAGCGACTTTTTGCAGAAGATTAAAACCGTCAGCTTATTCAGTAATAAAATCAACGAGATAAAGATTAAAAGCGCCAAACAAGGATTGGAGATACAGGGCCAAAATCCGGAAGTGGGCGAATCGGAAACGTTTTTAACCGGACAGATAGAAGGTCAAGTCGATGCGGAGATTTCTTTTAACTGGCGGTTTTTGGTTGACGGTCTTAATCAAATTAAAGAAAAAGACATTGTTTTTTGCCTAAGCAAAGAAGACGGGCCGGTGGTGATCAGACCCAAAGATAATGAGAATTTCTTGTATTTATTAATGCCGCTAAAAATTTAGTTAGGAGAAATCAGAAGGGGCGCGGGCGATGATCGGCTGAAAAAGTAATCCATGAGCTGGCGGAAAATCGGGCCGGCCAGAATAATACCCGGTTCTTTCCACATCGGCGAATTGTCATTATTACCCGCCCAGGCGCCGATGACGATTTCTGTATTGTAGCCGATCGTCCAGCCGTCGCGGAAATCCTGCGTCGTGCCGGTCTTGGCCGCCAGCCGGTAATTACTGAAAAACAAAAGAGAATTAGCGCCGAACATCGGTGTTCTCGCTTCGTTGTCGGAAAGAATGCTGTTAATCATTGACGTTACTCTTGTTTCCAATACTCTTTTTGGAAAAGTTTTTATTTCTTCCAAAACATTGCCCTCGTCATCTTCTATTTTTAAAATCGGCACCGGTTTGAACCAAAGGCCGTTGTTGGCAAAAGCGCCGTAAGCGGCGGTCATTTCTAAAAGTTTTGTTTCATAGCCGCCCAGAACAATGGCTGGACCAAAGGGCGGATTTAAGGTGGTAATGCCGAGGTCGCGGGCGGTTTGGATGCTGTTATCTATGCCCGCTAAGTTCAAAAGGGTCTTAATGGCAGGAATGTTTAAGGATTGAGATAGGGCTTGTCTCAGGGTGACGGGGCCGCGGAAAAGTCCGTCATAGTTTTTAGGAATGTATTCTTTGCCGCCCCAGATGCCGAAGTTGGTCTCTTCGTCAACGACCACGGTTTTATCGTCAAAGCCATTTTTAAAAGCAGTGGCATAAACAAAGGGTTTGAAAGAGGATCCGGGCTGGCGGCTGGCAAGGGCGACGTTGTATTGCGGTTCAAAAAGGCAATCGTCGCCGGAAATACAATCAGTTGGGTAGGGGTCGGCGAAAAAATCCTTTGAGCCGACCATGGCCAAGATTTCGCCGTTTCTCGGATCAACCGCGGCTAAGGCGGCGTTGTAGGACCCGTAGGCCTGATTGATTTTGGCTTGTTTCTCCACAATCTCCTCGGCTTCTTTTTGGAGATCCCAATCAAGCGTGGTTTGCACTCTTAGGCCTTTGGTTTTCAAAAAATCATTGCCGTATTTTTCTTCAAGAATACCTTTGAGCCATAAGACAAAATGAGGTGCCTTGATCGGCTGGGTAATTTTGGCAAATTCCAAAACTTCTTTTTTGGCCTCGTTTGCTTGTTCTAGAGAAATAAATCCCAATTCTGTCATTCGACTGATAACATAATCCTTTCTTAAAAAAAGTTCGTCTTTGTACGGTCCGTAAGGGGAAAGCCGGCTGGGCGCCTGTATCAAAGCGGCTAAGACCGCGGCCTGGGCCAGAGATAAATCAATGGCGTTTTTTCTAAAATAGGTTTGGCTGGCCGCTTCGGCGCCATAAGTGTTTTGACCAAAGGGGATCTGGTTGAGATAGAATCCGAGAATCTGTTCCTTAGAATACCGCCTTTCCAATTCTAATGCCAAAATTACTTCTCTGGTTTTTCTGATACTGGTTTTTTCCCGGCCGAGATAAGTGGAGCGGATCAGCTGTTGGGAAATAGTGGAGGCGCCTTGGCTGAGGGTAAAAAGCCGGAGATCAGCGACGACGGCCCTTAGCATCGCTTTAAAACTGACGCCGTGGTGGCGGTAAAAATCAGCATCTTCGGTGGCAATGACTGCTTTTTGAAGGTAGTCAGAAATTTGATCGAGAGCGACAATGGTTCTCTTTTCCTCACCGTAGATTTCATAAAGCAGGGTTTCATTGTCGCGGGCAAAGATTTTGGTTGATTGGAGCGTTTCTTTTTCCGTGAAGTTTTCCGGCCGGGGAAAATCCTTGGTGTAACTGATGAAGATGATGGCGCCGGTAGCGAGGGCGATCAGGATCAAAAAAACAAAAAGCTTCAGCGTCCCGATGAGCCGGCCCCATTTTTTGTTTTTTGCCACCACGCGGCGGTAAAATTTTCTAGTAGCCATGTATTTATCTTAAACGATTTTTAGGAAAAACAAAAACCCCGTATGGCGGGGTATTTGTCTCGCCCCGTAGGAACGGGGCTTAAAATCAAAAATTACTCGAATTCATCTTCCTCTACTTCTTCTGTTTCCTCGGGCTCCGCTGCTCCCGGTTCTTTTGGCGTTTCGCCTTCTTCTTCTGTTTCCTCATCTCCTTCCGAATCATCCGCCTCCCATTCGCTCCGGCCCTGCCATAAAGAAGAAATTTCTTGATCCAGCGTCATAATGATATTTAATCTTTAATAATAATTAATATCTATTAGCTATTTTAATTTTTTAAGAAAGGTTGTCAAGGGTCTTAGCGCCAATAGCAGCGCAAGCGGCCACGGCCAGGGCGTCGGCAATGTCGTCCGGCTTGGGCACCTCTTTTAATTTTAAGAGCTTGAGCACCTTTTTTAAAACATCCTTTTTCTCCGCTCGGCCATAGCCGGCCACCCGGGCCTTAATCTGGATGGGGGAGAATTCAATGATCGCCACGTTGTTTTTAGCGGCGCCAAGAATAATGACGCCTTCGGCGCGGCTGACCGGGATAAAGGTTTTCAAATTCTTAAAGAAAAAAACGCTTTCGATGGCAATCAAGTCAGGCCGGTATTTTTTCACCAGCACATTAAATTCTTTGCTGATTTTTTCCAAACGCTTGGGAAAAGGCATGTCGGGCGTGGTTGAAATCAGGCCAAAGGACAGACAGGCGAGCTTGAATTTATTTCTTTTGCCGAAGCCAGTTTTCCTTAAAACGCCGTAGCCCAAAGCGGCGGTGCCGGGATCAATGCCTAAAATGACCATTGATTCACCCGAAATAGAATCAGTTTTTGATATTTGAAGAGAAGTCCTGGACGTCATTGTTTTCATCCAAAGCATTAAAAAGCTTTTCCGCTAAGTCCTTATCCTGGTCGCTCACCGGAACTTCTTCTTTTTCCGTCCAGTCAACCGAAGCGGATTTTATTGCTATTCCTTCTTTTTCCAGGAATGATTTGACCGATTGCAAATCCTGGCTGGCAGTGACGATTTCCATCATATTTTCTTGCCAAGAAAAGTCCTCGGCGTTGGCTTCCATCACCTTTAATTCCAAGGCCTCTTTTTGTTTCCAGTTTTCCGGCTGTTCGTCAAGAACGACAAGAATGACGCCCTTTTTTTCAAACATCCATCTGACCGAACCCTCTTGGGCGAGCTTGCCGCCGTGCTGGGAAAGAATCTGTTTCAAATCGCTCAGCACCCGATTGCGGTTGTCGGTGATGCCTTCAATAATGATGGCAATGCCGCCCGGGCCGTAGGCGTCAAAACTGAATTCGGTCAAAGTTTTTCCTTCGGCGCCGCCGGTGGCCTGCTTGATCGCCCTTTCGATATTATCATTGGGCATATTGAACGACTTTGCCCTTTCAATGGCAACCTTGAGTTTGGAATTGGATTCTAAATTCGGTCCCCCGTCTTTAATGGCAATCGTAATCAGCCGCGCCATTTTCGAAAACATCTGGCCCCTTTTTTGGTCAGTGATGTTCTTGGCGTGAGCAATGGTTTTAGCGTGAGAATGTCCGGACATAGTCAGGTTTTGAATAGTTTATTTGATACTACCAGTATTATTCCTGAAAAACCAGCAATGAGCAAGCCCAGGAAAAGTGTTTTTGAGCCAAGGTCGTCCTTGGGGGTGTTTTTTTGGTCTGGATTGACCAGCTGCGCAGGCAGAACGCTGGCGATGGGGGAGATGTTTTTTTCTAGTACTGGGCTACTCGTGGCGCTTACTATGGCATAATCATTTGTTGCTCCTGGCGTTCCACCCGTTGTTTTGCTGTTTTGCCATAAAGAGTTACGTCGAACCATTGTTTGTTTAGTGGCGTTGTCTCCGGCCAGCCAACTGCCCTCGGCTTTTATTTCGTCAATCAGGTTGTTATTTTGGTCGTATAACTTGAGATTTTCACCGCTGTTTTCTAAAGCGCCGGTATAAATCTGTTGGGCATTAATATTGGGCAAGGTCTCGTCGTTGGTCCTTTCTAAAACAAAAAAATTCATCGGGGCGATTGCCCCTTGTAGAGCAATCGAGGGACTACCGTCTTCGGCCACGATTTTCCAGCCATTCAGATCTATGGCCGAAGCAGTATTGTTATAAATCTCGAGCCACTCGTCATTGGCAGAGACCGTTGTTCCCATCCAGGCGATTTCGCTGAAGATCGCATCTTGAAAAGAGGCGCCTAAGGCGACAGAGGGGCAGAGGAGGATAAAAAAGAGGAGCCAAGACCGCATCTTGACAAAATCAAAATAAGTTGTATAATCAAATTATCAAATCCTTTTAAGTAGGGGCACCCTTACGGGGAGAGTTTTTCATGAAGGAGATCCCGGTTTTTTACTGGAGTCTTCCTCAGGAGAACTCAAGACTTGCGACTGGCGTCCGAGTATGCCCCTGCTTAAAGGGATTTTTTAGTCCTCTTTTTCCACCATTCTCTCCAATTCCTCGATGGTGGTTATTCCTTGCAAAACCTTGATGAGGCCGTCTTGATACATGGTGATCATGCCATTTTCGATCGCCACGTCCCTCAAGTCGCTGGTGGTCATCTTTTTCATCACAAGCCTTTCCATTTTTTCATTAATCAAAAAGGCCTCAAAAATGCCGACGCGGCCGCGAAAACCGGTTTGGCCGCAATCGTCACAACCGTGAATAATGGGTGTTTTAAGATTTTCTAAATCGGGAAGATCAATGTCTTTGGGCAAGGATTTTAAGCCTTGTTTAATTTTTTCTTTGAGGACGGCGTCTATGTTTTTCATTTCCACACATTTCGGGCAGACCCTTCTAATCAAGCGTTGCGCCACGACCATATTAATAGCCGAAGCCACCGAGGCGTGTTTCGCTCCCAAATCAGTCAGGCGGGCAATGGTGCCGGCAGCGTCATTAGTGTGGAGCGTGGAAAAAACCAAGTGGCCGGTCAGAGCGGCTTGGAGAGAAATCTCCGCGGTTTCCAAATCCCTGATTTCGCCGACCAGAATGACATCCGGATCTTGCCTGACAATCGCTTTTAACCCCGAGGCAAAGTCGTAGCCCTTATCCGGTTCGGTCTGGGTTTGGGAAATGCCATCGAGCCGGTATTCAATCGGGTCTTCAATGGTGATAATTTTAATTTCCGGATCCTGCACCTCTTTTAAAAAAGCATAAAGGGTGGTGGTTTTTCCCGAGCCGGTCGGGCCGGTGACAATAATCATGCCATTGGGTTTTGATATTTCCTGACGGAAGAGTCCAAGCAGATCTTTTCTTAAACCGAGTTGCTCTAAACTGATAAGGGACTGGGGGTCGAGCACTCTCAGCACTACGGATTCGCCGTATTCCGAAGGCAGGGTGGAAACGCGGACCTCAATGTTTTTAGAGGCATTTTGCTGGCCAACCGGGACGCCGATTTTTTCTTCAACAACGGAAAAGCGGCCATCTTGGGGCCGATCGCTGATGTTCATTTTGATTCCGGAGATCAGTTTTATCCGGGAAATCAAAGGAGCGCAGTCCTGAGGAGGAATGTTGATCAGGTCTTGGAGAATACCGTCAACGCGGAGGCGGATTTTAACGCCTTTTTCTTCGGCCTCGAAATGGATATCGGAAGCAGCTAAATCAACGGCGCCGATCATGAGGATTTCCAATAACTGGCTGGTGTTTCTTTGCGAGAAAGTGGAGATAATTTTAGCGAAACCGGCAATCTGGCTGATTCTTTCCGGATAGTTCAAACGGGAGATCCTGATTTCGCCGCTGATTTTTTTTGCTTCGGATAAAGGGGTCATCGACTAAGTGCTTTTTAAGGTTTAAAATTATAGTATTGACGCCATTTTCTCTACTCTATCTTGATTTTATTTTTTAGTCAAACAAAATGAAAAAATTTATCATTATTGACGGACATTCAATCAGCCGCCGCGCCTTTCACGCTTTGCCGCCCTTAACTAACAAGGCGGGAGAATTGACTAATGCCGTTTACGGCTTTTGTTTGGTGCTTTTTAAAACAATCAGAGAGTTCCGACCGGATTTTTTTGCCGTGGCGTTTGACCTGCCCACGCCGACATTCAGGCACGAAAGGTTTTCCGGCTACAAAGCGACGCGGAAAAAGACGCCAGTTGATTTTCTTAGCCAGCTGCCGAAAATTAAAAACATTCTTAAGGCCTTTGACATCAATATCTTTGAGAAAGCCGGTTTTGAAGCCGATGATATTATCGGTGCCATTGTCAGTTCGGCAAAAAAAGACAACCTTTTTTCCCAAACAGAAATTATTGTTTTGAGCACGGATACGGACTTGCTCCAGCTGACAAACATCGGCGTCAAGGTTTTGCTTTTAAGAAAGGGCATCAGCGAATCAGTTCTTTACAACGAAGAGTTGGTGAAGCAGAAGTATCAAGGGCTGGCGCCAAACCAGCTGGCGGATTTTAAGGCCTTGCGGGGCGACGCGGCTGATAATATTCCGGGGGTTGTTGGTATTGGCGAGAAGACGGCGATTAAGTTGATCAATGAATTTAAAGATATTGATAATCTTTACCGGGCGGTTGAAAACGGGAGTGCTGGGAGCGTGGGGGAGAAATTGCGGCAGAAAATAATTGAGCAGAAAGAAAACGCTTACTTAAGCCGGGATTTGGCCAGGATTTGTTCGGAGATAGAACTTGATTATCGTCCTCAAGATTGTGTTTTTGGAAATTATCATCGGGAAGCGGCTGAAGCGGCGCTTTTGGAATTGGGATTCACGAGTTTGGTGCCGAAAATTCCTTTGAAAATTGAATTTACGGCTGATAAGGAGTAAAATTAAAGATTATGAAGCGTCATTCCATATACAATATTGTTTTCACCATGTTCGTGGCGGTTTTTGTCGTTACCGTTGCTTTGGTTTATCTTTCTTTGCAGCAGCAGCGCAAGGACGTGGTTAAGTCCGCCATTGAAGAGAAAATAAAATTAGCCGAGACGATTAAAGAAACCATTGCCTCACCCACCTGGCTTTATAAAAAATCAATTTTAGGTGAAGAGTTGGAAATTGCGTTTATCAGCGGCCTAGCTAAGTTCAAAGACATTTATTTTATCAGGATTGTCCGTCTTGGCGGTCAGATCGTCCAAAGTAATCTGGCCGGAGAAAACAACAAAAGGATTATCGAGCCGGCGATTACCAGTGTTATTCAATCCAATAAATTATTGGTGCGCAGCGACAGCTTCGGTCGGGAATCAATCCAAACGATTATTTATCCCGCCTATGCCAATCAGGCGATTTGGATCGGTTTTTCCCCGAAAGAAATGCAAATAGTGATGCAACGCCTTTCTTGGCGTTATTTATTGATTGCTTTGGCGTCTCTTTTCCTGATCGGCCTGACTTTCTATGTGATTTTGCGGGGAATCGTCAATCCGATTAAAAGGATTACCGCGGTCTGTGAAGACGTCAGGCGGGGCGACCTCGATGTTAAAATCCAGGATCAATCCTTGGACACGGAGATCGGCGAATTAGCCGAAACGTTCAGCCGGATGCTGGAAGAATTGCGCGATTCCCGCCGTGAATTGGAAGATGCTAAAGAGGTTTTAGAAGTTAAAGTGGCGGCCCGCACTCAAGAATTGGAGGTTCTGGCGCAAAACTTGGAAGCCCAGGTGGACGAGAGGACAAAAGACCTTCAGGAGAAAATGAAACAACTGGAAAAAATCAACCAGCTGGCCGTGGGCCGGGAATTAAAAATGATCGAGCTTAAAAAGGAATTAAAAACGTTTCATGCCAACAAAGGATAAAAATCGGGCCGCTTTGCTTTTGGATGATTTGAACGCTTTGGAAGAATATATCCATGACCTTTTTAGTTTTTCACCTTTGCCAGTTTGTTTTATCAGCCCCATCGGCGTTATTTTGGAAGCCAACCCGGCTTTTATTAAATTTTCCGGCTATAAAATAGAAGAAGTTATTGGCGAATCGGTTGAAAGATTTTTTAAAAAAGAGGAAATCGGGCCGATCAGCCGGGAAACATTGCAGAAGGGTTTTGTTGACGGCAAAGAAACGGGATTTTTCCCCAAGAGCGGCATAGTCAGCGCCGTCCAAATTTTCACTCGGGTTAGAGATGATGAAAACGGAGAAATTGTCGGTTATTTCCTGAGTTTTTTCGATTTGACCGAAGTCAAAAAGACAGAATCGGACCTGAAAAGCGTTCAAACCGCTTTGTTAAATATTTTAGAAGATACGGAAGAGGCGAGAAAGAGGGTAGAAGCGGAGAAGAATAAAACCGAAGCGATTATTACTAATTTTGCCGACAGCTTGCTTTTCTTTGATAAAGAACACAACCTGGTTTTAATCAATCCCCAGACGGAAAAGCTTTTCAAAACCCAAAAAGAAGAAGTTATCGGTAAATCGATCGAAGCATTGGCCGCTGTTAAAAAATTGGAGCCCCTGACTAATTTTTTGGGAAGCGAGATTAAAAAGGTTTTTCGCAAGGAATTAGTTCTTGGCCAAGGCTTGATCCTCGAGGTTTCGGTTATTCCTATGAAAGAGGAGGAGATAGATCTCGGCGACCTGATTGTTTTGCACGACATCAGCCGGGAAAAAATGATCGAACGGCTGAAAACCGAATTTGTCTCTTTGGCCGCCCACCAGTTAAGAACGCCTCTCTCCGCCATTAAGTGGAGTATTAGAATGGTTTTAGACGGGGACTTGGGAAAAATTAATCCGAAACAAAAAGAGGTTTTAGAGAAAACCTATCAATCAAACGAAAGAATGATCGCTCTGATTAACGATTTGCTGAATCTGGCCAGGATTGAAGAGGGCCGTTATGCCATCAGCTTGACTACCAGCGATGCGGTTAAGATTTGTCGCGAAGTCGCTGTTTTAACCGAGGAAAATTTTACACCCAACCCCAAACACACCCAACA
>CAZKCH010000008.1:0-28459 GCA_964551525.1 uncultured Candidatus Saccharibacteria bacterium | reverse complement strand
ATTAATTATGAAGCAATCCGGGAAATTAATAACTACCGCTTGATGTTTTCTTAAGCTTTTCTTTCGTATTATATTAATCACAACTCATCGATTGATAAGACTGACCGTAAATTTTTGTGTATTTTTCAGTGCCAACAAATCCAGGCATAGAAAAAGTTGACGGTCCAATCTTATATTCTGAGCCAAAATTATCTGCGGTTACACTTACTGTTATATTACCATTGGCAGGAACTAATATATTTTCATCTATTCTGAATATTAAACCTTGAGCAGAAAGAAATCTTGAGCTTGGTACTATTTTTTGCGGAGAAGGTAAATTACTATATATAGTAATAAATCCTTTAGCTTTTTGAAGGCTACAATCTGAAGTAAGGGTTGTAACAGATTTTTCGCTAAGCTTAAGTGTTGGTATTAAATTACTCGCTATATTAATTGGTATAGCAAACTTAATTGATTCCCCCAAAAGAACTCCATTTATACTTTCGCCAATTTTACCAGTATTAATTCCGATAACTTTTCCTTGCCTGTTAACTAACGGTCCTCCGCTATTCCCAGGGTGGATTTCTGCAGAAGTTTCAAGATATGTTGTGTTATTTGTCGTAAGCCTTCTGGAAATTGTTCCTTCTTTAAAACTAACATCTCCTTTAATACCAAATGGGTATCCAAAAGTGAAAACTTCATCTCCCGGGTTTGCCTTATTAGAATCATTAAGTTCTACTACCGGTAAATTATTGGTATTAATTCTTAACAATGCTATATCTGCATCCTCATTAGTAGCAATTTTTTCAACTGGAAATGATTCGCCACTTGATAAATAAATCTTTATTGACATAGCTCCTTTTGTAACGTGTGCGTTAGTTAAAATATATCCATCTTTTCCGATAATCATACCACTTCCAGCGCCATAAATTGTTTCTACATAAACAACGGCTGGCTTTATTTTTGCTATTATTTCTGCATTGGCTAGATCGGTATTTATATTCTCTTTTAGGTTTAACTGTTCGGCTTGAGTGCTTTGTTGGTCTTTTAGGTTTTCGATTTCTTTTTTGGCCTCTTCTAATGATTTTTGTTGGGCTTCGAATAATTCTTGAGCTTGTTTTTCCTTTTCAGCTTTCTTAACTTGATAATTTTTAAACTGAACATAACCAAAATAACTACCTCCACTAATAAACAATATTCCAATGATAAAGGCGATCAGTAATGAAACCTTAATAAATCCTTTTTGATTAATTTTTTCTTTCATGGTTTTTATGCCTCTCGGTTTCTCGTGACTGCTGCGGGGGAACGATTCGGACGTTCATAGCCACCTTCAAAGGGTGGTGTCCTACCATTAGACGACCCCGCAATATAACTAAGTGACTAAGTCACTAAGCGGCTAAGTGGTTAAGTGACTTACGACTTATTTTTCAGTTTAGAAATGAACACATTGATTCCTATGGCTAACCCATTGACTTAATCACTCACAGAACTCGGCGATTGCCAATTCCAGCGGCAAAGACAAAATGGGCGAGGTTTTCATTCTCGCTTGGGCATCAAGTAAAAGATTAATCAGTTTTCTCAATTCCGGTTCCGGGAACTTTTCCGATAATGTTTTGAGCTTGGCAAATTCTTCATCGGTCAGGCCGTCACTGGCCGGGTCGTGTAGCTCGGCGCCGCCGATTTTGTAAATCAAAGCGGCGTGCAAATAACCGATCAACTGGCCGGCAAACTGGACCAGATCCGCGCCCTGCTCAAATACCTGGCTTAATATAGAAATTGCTTGGCCAGCGTTTTTTGAAGCCAGGCATTCACCCATTTGGCTGATTTTCTCGTTTTCAACAATGCCGAGCAGATTCCTGACATCCTCAATAGTGATGGTGATTCCTTTTTTGCCAAGTTCGGAAGAAAAAGTGGCGGTTTGGTCCAGAATGCTTTCGGCGTCACGCATGGCGCCGCCGGAGTTCAAGGCAATTAATTCCAAAGCCGGCTTATCGATTTTTAATCCTTCTTTTTCACTGATGATTTCCAGCCGTTTGATAATTTCCGGCAGTTTGAATCGGGTGAAGTCAAATTTCTGGCAGCGGGAAACAATCGTGGGGATCATCTTATGCAGTTCCGTGGTCGCCAAAATGAAAATGGCGTGAGCCGGCGGTTCTTCCAGTGTTTTTAAAAGGGCGTTAGAAGCTTCTTTAGAAAGCTGATGCGCTTCGTCTAAAATGAAAACTTTGTATTTTGATTTGATCGGAGAAAAAACGATTCCCTCTTTTAACTCGCGAATGTCATCAATGCCGCGGTTTGAGGCCGCATCGATTTCAGTCAAATCAATGGCTCGGCCCTCGTTGATTTCCTGGCAGCTTGAGCATTTATTGCAGGGCTCAAATTCATCTACTTTTCTGTTAAGGCAGTTAACGGCTTTGGCGAAAAGCCGCGCCATAGTGGTTTTGCCTGATCCTTTTGGTCCGCAAAACAAATAGCCGTGGGAAATCATGCCCATTTTAAGGGCATTGGTCAGGGTTTTAACCACTGATTCTTGGCCAATCACTTCAGAGAATGATTTCGGCCGGTATTTCCGATAAAAAGCTTGACTCATTTTATTTAAAAACAATAAATTTATAACCAGCGAAGTTCCAAATCAATCCTATCATACTACCCGTTAAAGCTCCCACGTTTGCCCAAGTGTTAACGGGCAGACCGAATTGGGGGCCGATCAAATTAACAATCGCTGAAGCAATGCCGACATTAATCAGAAAACCAATGGCGCTGACTGCCAAGAACTGGCTAAAACTGCCCTTGGCGGCATTAAAGGTCCAAAGCTTATTCCAGAAGTAAGAGTTAATGCTGGCGATTAAAAAAGATATTCCCTTAAAGGCGGTATAAACAATGCCCGAACTGGTACTAGTTCCGGCAATAAGGAGGTTTAAAATGCCCAAATCAACCAAGGTGTTAAAGATGCCGACGAGAAAGAATTTGGCAAACTGATAAAGAATGGCCAAGCGATTTTTTAAAAAGATGGCCACAGCCATAGCCACAGCGCACAAGATTGGCAAAGCCAGAGGCAAAAGCCACCAGGTGGGAAGTTTGTCAGATAAGTTCTTAAATATGGCTAAGGCCAGCCAGGCCGATATTTCGCCGATAATAATCGCTCCTAAAATATCTTTTTTCATAGATTTAATTTATTGATTATAGTTCAATTTACCATTTATGTTAGAATATAACAATAATACATAACATGGAGAACTTAAATAAAATTCTGAAAAATTGGCGCGGTAGAAGGGTCTTGATGGCGGTTTTGCCCCATCCTGATGACGAAGTGATTATCACTGCCGGTTTGCTTTTGGCGGCTAAAAAGTTTGGCTGGAAAACCATTGTCATCACTTTGACCGGCGGCGAAGCGGGCAAGCTTAATATTCCGGTGAAAAAAGGAATGACGGTCAGAGAGTGTCGTGGCCGCGAATTGGCCAAAGCCATAAAAATACTTAAAGTCGATAAATCAATCACGGCCGACTTCGGCGACGGCCGGCTCAAAGAAAAACAAAAAGAAATAATTGATTGGCTGGCGGGAAAAATGAAAGAGTATCAGCCGGAAATAATTGTTTCCCATGATCCCGCGGGCATTTCCGGCCATCCCGACCACATTGCTTCGTGCTTGGCAACGCAAAAAGCAATCAGGCAACAATATAATCAGGACAAAAAACCAATGCTTTTATGGGCCTCGGTGCCGATGAATCTGGCCAGAAGATATCGGGCCGTCAATAAAAAAGTGATCCGGTTTTTAAGCTCGGCCGACCATGAATTGAATTTAGGTGCGAGCTGGATGCGCAAACTCTTGGCTTTGTCTGCCCACCGCAGCCAATTCAGCGGCAAGAATGAAAAATTCGCTTATCTTTTTGCCTGGATGGTTTTTCTTTATCGCCGCGAGTGGTATCATCTGGCAGAAATAAACAAAGATTATCCCTGTCAATTTATCGATTTCAAGTTATAATGAGAATATGAAAATCAAGTTTTATAATACCTTAACGCGAAAATCAGACGAATTCAAACCCATTAAAAAAGGCCGAGTTGGCATTTATTCCTGCGGCCCCACGGTTTATTGGAATCAGCATATCGGCCATATGTACGCTTATGTTCAGTGGGATATTTTAGTCAGGTTTTTGCGTTATTCCGGGTTTAAGACCAAGTGGGTGATGAATATCACTGATGTCGGGCACATGGTTTCCGATGAAGATGCCGGTGAAGACAAAATGGAAAAAGGTGCGAAAAGGGAGGGGTTGACCGTCTGGCAAATCGCTGACAAATATATCAGGCAGTTTGAACAAAGTTTGGACTTGCTTAACATCCAAAGACCCGATGTTTTTTGCCGCGCCACCGGCCACATCAAGGAGCAAATTGATTTAATCAAAAAAATCGAGAAGAAAGGTTTTACTTATAAGACGAAAACCGGTTTGGTTTTTGACACGGCCAAATTCAAGAATTATGCCCAATTTGCCCGGCTTGATCTGAAAAAACAATTTGCCGGTTCGCGAACAGAAATAGATCCAGATAAAAAACAGCCCTGGGATTTTTTGCTCTGGGTCACTAATCAGCCCGAACATATCATGAAATGGGATAGTCCTTGGGGAGTTGGTTTTCCCGGCTGGCATATTGAGTGCACTGCCATGTCAACAAAATATTTGGGCAACCAATTTGATATTCACACCGGCGGCAAAGAGCACGTGCCGGTTCATCATACCAACGAAATTGCCCAGGCCTTTGGCGCTTTCGGCAAGCAAACCGCCAATTACTGGCTGCATAACGAATGGCTGATGATTGATAAGAAAAAAATGGCCAAGTCATTGGGCAATCAGGTGACGGCCAGCGATTTAGCCACAAAAGGATTCAGTCCCTTGGCGATGCGCTATTTGATTTTAACTTCGCATTACCGCCAAGGCCTGAATTTTACCTGGCAGGGGTTGAAAGCGGCACAATGCGCGCTGGATAATCTATATGAGAGAGTCGGCGATTTGAGGGAAAAACTCCCGCCTTCGTTCCGCTCTGCGGAACTACGGCGGGCAGGCAAAATTTCCGCCAAGGGCAGATCAGCGATCGCCGCAGGCTGGAAAAATTACAAAGAGGAGTTTATTAATTATCTTAGCGATGATTTGAATGCTTCTTGCGCGTTGGCTGTTGTCTGGAAATTAATTAAAGACAAAAGTATTGCCCCAAAAGACAAATACCGGCTTTTGCTCGATTTCGACAAAGTCCTCGGTTTAAAATTGTGGGAGGTCCGACCTCCCACAATTTTAGTGGCGCCGGCGGAGGTGGAAAAATTAGCTGAACAAAGAGAGAGAGCAAGGAAACAAAAAAATTGGCAAGAAGCGGATAAAATCAGGGACCAGATAGAAAAACTCGGTTGGCAGATTAAAGACACGGATAAGGGCCCGTGCCTCAAGTGTTCAAAAGGTGTTCAAAAATAATCATTGCCATAGTTTTTTAGCGCTGATAGAGTATAATCATGGCTGAAAACAATCTGGAAAAAATTCCTCCCCAAAACCTTGAGGCCGAGCAATCGGTTCTCGGCTGTCTTTTGATTGACAAAGACGCCATTGTTAAAGTGGTTGATTTCCTTTTGGCCAAGGATTTTTATAGAAACCAGCACCAAGAAATTTATCAAACCATTCTTGAACTTTTTGAAAAAGGCGAGCCCATTGATTTGCTTTCCGTTACCAACCGCTTGAAAGACAAGGGCCAGCTGGAAGGTATTGGCGGCCCGGCTTATCTGACGCAATTGGTCAACGCCGTGCCCACCGCCGCCCATACTTTGAATTATGCCAAAATTGTTCAGCACAAAAGGATTTTAAGGGATTTGATCGGCGCCAGCTATGATATCGGCGGCATGGGTTATAACGAATCCGAAGACGTGGACATTCTTCTTGATCAGGCGGAAAAAAAGATTTTCAGCATTACCCAGAAATCACTGACGCAAAAATTCATGCCCATCAAAGATTCGCTGGAAGAGGCGTTTGAGAGAATCGATCGGCTTTCAAAACACGAGGGCGGGCCCAGGGGCGTGCCCACTGGTTTTATTGATTTGGATAACATACTCTCCGGGTTGCAGCGGTCTGACTTGGTGATTTTGGCATCGCGGCCGTCAATGGGAAAATCGTCTTTGGCGTTGGATTTTGCCAAATACGTGGCGGTTCATGAAAAACTGCCCGTAGGCATCTTTTCTTTAGAAATGTCCATGGATCAGGTGGTGGACCGTTTGATTGCTTCGCAATCAGGTGTTGATCTTTGGAAAATCCGCACCGGCACCCTGTCTTCTCGGGGCGAGAATAATGACTTTGCCAAAATCCAGGATGCTTTGGGTGTTTTGGCCGAAGCGCCGATCTTTATCGATGATGCCGCCACCTCCAATGTTTTGCAAATGAGAGCCATGGCGCGCCGGCTTCAGGCCGATCAGGGTCTGGGCATGTTAATCATTGATTATTTGCAATTGATTGATCCCAGAACAGCGCAGGAAAGCATGGTTCAGCAGATTACGGAAATTTCCCGGTCTTTAAAGGCCTTGGCCAGAGAGTTAAATGTGCCTTTGGTGGCAATTTCCCAGTTGTCGCGGGCAGTCGAACAGCGGTCGCCGCAAATCCCCCGTTTAGCTGATCTTCGTGAAAGCGGCAGCTTGGAACAAGATGCGGACGTAGTGCTGTTTATTTACCGCGAAGACCGTTATCGCGAGGAAAGCGAAAAGAAAAATATCGCCGATATTATTATCGCCAAGCACCGCAATGGCCCGGTCGGCAAAGTTGAACTCTATTTTGAAGAACGGATTGCCAGCTTCAGAAATCTGGCCAAGGAAGAACGCGAATTCATGGCATAGATAATAATGTATTCTTCTACTATCCAAAAACTTATTGACTTGTTTTCCAGCCTTCCGGCGATTGGACCGAAATCAGCCAGCCGGATTGTTTTCTATTTACTCAAAAGACCGTCAGCGGAAATTGATGAATTTTTAAATTCATTCAGTCAGCTGAAAAAAGCAGTGAAGATCTGTTTTTTTTGCCAAAACCCGTTTGAGCCGAAAAAGGGGGAAACACTTTGTTCCGTTTGTTCTAATCCGCAACGAGATAAAACCCTGCTTTGCCTGGTGGAAAAAGAAGCGGATTCGGAGATTTTAGAAAAGACCAAAAAATACCGTGGTTTTTATTTTATCTTAGGCGGCTTGCTCTCCCCTCTTCGCAAAAAAGAAACAGAAAAAATCATTATAGAAAATCTTTTGAAGCGCTTGAAAAAACCGAGCCAATTCGGTTTGGCCGCGGCCGATTTCAAAGAAATTATTTTAGCCATCGGTTATACCACCGAAGGCATCGCCACCTCGCTTTACTTAGAAAGGGCCTTAAAGCCATTGGGGCTGAAAATAAGTCGGTTGGGCCTTGGTTTACCTTTAGGCGCGGAAATAGAATATGCCGACGAAGAAACAATTTCCTCTGCCCTAGACAGCAGAAAACAAGTTTAAAACAAGTATTTGAAGAAAAAAAAGACGGTACCCATTAGGCACCGTCGAACAATGGCTCATCGATCCCATTAGGGACCGTTTGAAAGTCTTCTCCTCTTATACTCGCGGCGTCCTTACGGGAGTTGCGGGGTTTCCCTCGCTCACCCTCACGTCTATCATCTGACGTCTAACACCACTCAGGAACAAAGTTCCCTTATCGCCCATCATGGCGACTCCCTAAACCGGTAGTTTTCCGGACCCCCGTTATGCGGGGTGGGCAGGTAGATTGTCTTCGAGGAGGAAGACTTTTGATTTTATTTTTTTCTGGCTGGTTTCATTTTTCCTATAGCATAACCCAGCCAGATCGCCGATCCGACCCACATTAGGGCCGAGATCGGGTTGATGCCTGCTTTTATCAAAAACCCCACTAACAGGCCTATTGTTACCCCCATAAGTAACAATGTGAGGGAAAGAAATGGTTTCATTCTTTCCTCCTTCACCGTGTGTACGCGCCACACCGGTGGCAATATTTGGCAATCAAGCGCACAGCGTGCCCGTTGGGGCATATCCGCGTGCATGAATGCCGACGATATCCGCACTGGGAGCAGACTTGCGCTCCTCGTAGTGCGGAGTGCCCGCAGATCGGGCATTTCCAAGGAGGGATATTCATGTTTCTCATTTTTCCCTCCGTCTTTTTATCGCCCAGATTATAATGGCCAGGGCGATGATGGCCAGGACGACGTAACAATTAAACGAACAAATTGTTACGTACCCTTCATTTCCGTTCATTTTTTGTCTCCTTTCTGAACGGGGAATAGTTTAACTATAACATGCTGTTATCAAAAAGTCAAGGATAACAAAACCGCCTTTTGCGGGGCGGTTTCGGGTTTAGTTTTCAATTTTTTCGATTCTGACCAAGGTGAATGGCTGGCGATGGCCGGTTTTTTTGTGGTATCTGATCTTCGGTTTGTATTTCATAATCACCACTTTCTTGTGTTTGCCTTGACCTAAAACCTTGGCCTTAACGCTGGCGTTGGCAATAAAAGGCGTGCCAATTTTTGTTTCTTTACCGTCGCTTATCAACAAGACCTCGTCAAAGCTAAATTCGCTGCCCGGATCTTGGACCAGCTTTTCTATTTTTAATTCTTGCTTGGGGCTGACAATATATTGTTTACCGCCCGTTTTTATCACGGCTAATGTTTTCATAATGTTTCTAATTTAGCACAAAGCTATTCGTTATTCAATGGCCGTTCGAGCTGTTTGACGTCGGCCTTGGGTTTGCCGCCCGTGATCTTAGCGACGTCTTTATCAATTTTGCCAAATTCTTTGTAGGCGTTATTGTAGGCGGAAACAGTCAGGCCGAGATTAGCGCCTAATTTTTTCATATATTCTTCGTAGCCGGCAATGTGTTTGGAAAGGAATTCCACCCTTTGTTTGATTTCCTGGGCGAATTCGCTTATCTTAAAGTTCTTCAGGCCCTGCAAGATCGTCATCAAAAACACGTAAAAATTCGTGGGAGAAACAATATGAACGCGTTTTTCATGAGCATAGTCGATCAAGTTGCGAGTATTGCTTTTGATCACGCCGCCGATCTCGTTATCGAGCAAATCAGTGTAAATCCGGTCCGCCGGGATAAACATCAGAGCATAATCCATGGTTCCTTTTGTGGGCTGGACGTATTTGGCGGTCTCGTCAATTCTGTTTTTTAAGTCCTGAATGAATAATTTTTCCAGCTCTTCTCTTTGGCGGGGATCTTTTTCGTTGACAATGCGGTTGTAGTTATCAGCGGAAAACTTGGCATCAATGGGGATCATTTTGTTTTTATCAACCAGAATAACGGCGTCAACGATCAGTTCTTTGCCGGTATTTTCATCAACGCCTAATTTGTGTTGAATCAGATACTGGCCGGCCGGCATGGTGTTTTTAAGAAGGTTTTCCAGTAAAAATTCCCCCACTATCCCCTTTTGTTTCGGATTTCTGAAAATGCTTTCCAGCTCCAGTATTTTTTCCGTATGATTGACCACTTGTTTGTTGGTTGAGTCAAGCTGGGCGAGTTTTTCACTGACTTCCCCGATGATTTTTGCGCTTTGGCCGAATTGCGTTTGAATGGCTCTAGTTGATTCTGCCAGCCGGCTATCCATGGTCTGACTGAGATTGTTTATCTGCTGTTGGAGCATGAGCAGGGATTCGTTTTTTTCCTCTGGCTGTGGCCGGCGCCGCAAAAGCAAAAAACCAACGGCCGTGATGCCGAAAATAATAACGATTAAAAGACCGAAGATAATTTCTTGCATGGTTTTATTCTACCCTTGATATCAATTTAACGCAAAAGGGTTTCCGAGATCAAAAAGGCAATGTAGAGAAAAATTAAGAATAACCCCTCTTTTCTACTTAACCGTTTGCCCGAACGGATAAAAAGCAGAAAGAACATGGCGGCCGCCATCAGAAAGGCCCGGGCTAAAAAATAAGGGGAAAAATCATTGATCCTGATCGGCGAAAGAACGGCGACCATGCCCAAAACCAAAGTGGCGCAAGTGATCACCGATCCCATTAAATCGCCTAAAACCAGCCATTCTTCTTTTTTCCGGGCTGAGATAATAGTGAAAACAATTTCCGGCAGACAAGTACCCAAGCCGACAATCAAAATTCCGATCAAACCAATGGGCACGCTCAGCGCTTGGGCAAAAAAGGCGGCAGAGACAACTATTCCTTGCGAGGCCAAAATCAGTAGTGCTAATCCGAAGACCAGAGCAATAAAACTTTTTAAAAACGGCTCTCTCTTTATCGAGGTCTCGTCATATGATTTACTGAATCTTTCTTCTTTACTGAAAAGCCACCAAACATAAGCGGCAAAGGTGGCGAGTAAAATCAGACCGTCGCCTCGGGAAAGAAAGCCGTCGGCAACCAGAAACATGGGCAGGGCGGCAATCGCCAAGGTAAAAATAGAACTGGTTTGAACCATGCGGCTGTTGGCCTTGATGCCCTGGCCAAGCAGAGCGGCTAAGCCGGCGACCAAGGTTAAATCAACAACATTACCGCCGACCACATCGCCGAAAGATAATTGGGGGATACCCCTTAAAACCGAACTGATGCCGATAAACAGATTGGGGGTAGAAGTGGCTAAGGACATGACGGCAAAACCGACGACAAATTCCCGCCATCCTAAAACTTTGGCCAGGCGAAGCAGGCTTTTAACCACGATATTTCCAGAAAGTAGAAAAGACAGCGATGAAGCGATAAAAATGAGGATGTAATACGCCATTTTTTATGCTAAGAAATAAATTACTTCATAAATTACTCCCAAGACGAAAACAATCGTCAGGGGCAAGGCCAACCATTTTTTATCCGGCCTGGTTTTTTGATACATCAAAAGGATTAAAATCCCTTCTGTGCCCATCATGGCGCCGCCGACCAAGCCGATGATGCCGATAAAATCACGCAGGCCGAGGAAAAACATGATTAAGGGCACGCTGCAAACGAGTAGGAAAGCAATGTTTTTCGGCATCTTAAAATCATAGCGGAAAACCTTTTCCAAAGTCATACCAATGGCACCAAAGGAGGTGAAAATGGTAATCGTGCCCAGAAGAAATCCTAAATTTGCCATTTTGCTGCCCAAGAATGATTTTAATCCGGAAAAGGCGTCAGGGGTAGTGGCGGCACCGCTGATGCCGGAAACCAGAACGATAAAAAGGAAATAGAAAATAGCGGAAATCGCGATAGAAATAAAGACCGCTTTTTTCAAAAGCTTTTCTTTTTTATTGCCCAGCATTTCTTTAATTTCCGGAATCATGGTGGCGCCCCAGAGAGCAAAAAGAATGGGTCCGTAAGGAAGAAAAATGTTTTTCAGATTCATCGGCGATAAGAAATTTTCTCCTTGCCATAATTGGTGCCCGCCGATAAAAACAATAGCCATGACAATAGCTAAAGAAATCAGATCGGCGAAATTAATTTTAGCCAAGGGCTTGATGCCGAAATAAATGAAAATCGTTGCCAAGCCGTAATAAATCAAAGTGTATATCAGAACGCTGCCGCCCAGTATTGGTTGGAGCAGGTTGGTCAAAAAAGTGCCGCCCATAATCAGATAAATAAGGAGCGTGCCGTAAGAGCCGAGCACCATACAGAGAACAGCTGCTTTTTCGCCCCCTTTTCCCAGATGCAGCTTGGCGTAGCCGGGCAGGCGCAAGAAATCAGGCGTTTTCAAAGCCACATCGGCAAACATGAGATTAATGAGAAGAACGAGGCCGCTTAAGACAACAAAATATCCGAGAGTAAGCCATATTCCGGTTTGGCTGGCAACGTACGGCAGGATAAAAAATCCCGTGCCGATAATGGCGCTGGTTAAAGTCGCAACCGCTAAAGCGAATTTTTTGGTGTCGGTCATAGTTTAATTATAGCAAAACTGCTATTTTTGGCAGACGGGGCAGAAAAAAGTGCTCCGATTGCTCAAATTTATTCTTTTGATGATTGCCTCGCATCTTTGGCATTTTTGCCCTTGTCTTTGGTAAACGGCAAAATGCTGCTGGAATTTTCCCAAAGAGCCGTCCGGCTTGATATAGGATTCGTCGGCGGCCGAAGACCCGCCGTACTTAATCCCCTGTTTTAAAACTTTTAGAATTGCCTCTCGTAGTTTTTTAATTTCATCGGCAGTTAAGTTTTTGGCCGGCTTGGCCGGATTGATTTTTGCCAAAAACAAGGCCTCATTAGCGTAAATATTGCCAATGCCTGCGATTTTTTCCTGATCAAGAAGGACGAGCTTAATAGGCCGGCTGGTTTTCTGTAAAATTTTCTTCAGGTAATCGAGGGAAAATTCCGATTCGAGCGGCTCGGGACCAAGTTTCGCTAAGTTATCGGTTATTAGTTTTTTGTTATTTGTTATTACTTTGATCCAGCCAAATTTTCTTCTGTCATTAAAAAACAGAACCCCTTTATTAAAACGAATGATTATCCGCGCTGCTTTGCTTGGCAAATCAGCGCTTGCTATTGGCACCCAAATAAGCTGGCCCGTCAGCTTTAAATGAATTAGAAGCGACTTGTCGTTATCCAGATTGATGATCAGGTATTTCGCCCGTCGATCAAGGCTTTTGATCTTCCTGCCAATGAGTCCCTTCGGATTTCCTAAAAATTGTTTTTTTGATAAAATCTCAACGCTAGCGATCTTTTGGCCAACGATCGCTTTCTCCAGGTATAACTTTATGGTTTCAACTTCAGGTAATTCCGGCATAAAAGATTTGGTCGAGGTCTGACCTCGACCGTTTGGCAGAGGTTAGACCTCTGCCGCTTTTATTCTAAGGAGATAGCGTCTAATCCTAAAACCCCCTTTTTATATTTAATCCAACCTTCAACTGATTCTTTACATCCCATAAGGCCATTCATTGTTTCTGATAAAAAATCTCTTTCAGTGACAGAAGGAAAATTCTTTTTACCGATATAATCTGGATAACTTGACCATTTATAACCGCTACTTAAAAAATTAATGGCTTTCCGAGGATTGCGTGTGCCTTTTTCTTTCCAATCGGGATCGATTAAAGAAACAGGATTAGTATGAATATAGTTGAAAACGGCTCCTAATTGTTCATCGCTTTTAATTCGAATGTCTTTGAATTTGCTTTGAAAAAGATGCCCCTGCCGTTTATATTTCTTATTAAAATACAGAGCATAACCAGTGCCGAATTTTTTCATAAAATTGCTAATTCCATTGTTTTTAATTTGCCTTATAAGTAAATGGATATGATTTGGCATGAAGCAAAAAGCGAGGATTTCTACCATAGTTTTGCGGACAGCCGAAAAATCTTTATCCCCAAGTTTTTTTGCTCGAAGACGATTTCTTCTTCTGTTACGGATTAAGACAGCGTGTTCATCATTAAATTCAAAAAGCGAAAAAATTCCTCGATAATAATCGTCTTTGTTTTTAAAGATTAAGGAGTCACTAGAGCCTCTGAGAACGATATGATAAATTTCGCCGTTTACTAATTGGGATCTTTTCATAGCATTTGGTAGAGGTCTGACCTCGACCGTTTGGCAGAGGTCAGACCTCTGTTAGCGGGTTTCTTTGCGGTAGAGGAAATAGGAATAAACAGAAACGCCGAGGAAAACGATGAGGGGAAGAATAATAATCAGAAAGATTGCTTTTTCAATTGCCAGAAAGAACCCGGCGGCAATGATGATGGCCGTGATTTCAAGAAGCCGACCGGCTAAGCGGTTGGTTTTTTCCCAGACCGCGTCGGAGTGGAGCGTCCAAGGGGTTTTGACGCCGACGAACCAGTTCTTTTTGGTTTTTTCGGTTAAGACGCCGACAGCAAAAAATAAAGCAGCAAAGGGCAGGGTCAGCGACTGGCTGATTTCCAGCTTTCCACTCAAATTCCAGCCCAAAGACAAAACATAAATGTAGGCGAAGAAAGCAATTAGGATTAAGGAGAAGAAATCGTAATATTTCTTGAATTTCTCATAATTCTCTTTATGCGGGTCAATGTGGGGCAGAATCAAGAAAAGAATGAAGAAAAATAAATTCATGATCGGCACCAAAAAAGAGCCCCAAAACTTATTCATATAGCCGTCGGGCTGGCCATTGAAATTCCAATGAGTGGCGACTTTATCGGGAAAAAGAGGGCATTGATAAACGCTGTAGCCCAAGGCAAAAGTAAAAAGAATAATGAGGGCAGTGGCGACATAGATGAAATTGATTTTTTTCATATAAACTTTAGTTAAATTAATTATGTTTTAAAAAATAATTGCCATGAGCGCCATGGCGAAAAAACCCGAAGCCAAGCAGAGGAATTGAATAATTGATGCTTTGGGCCGCGAATCATGATGCATTTCAGGAATCAAATCAACCGCGGCGATGTACAAAAGTCCGCCAGCAGTCACTGGCAATAAAAATTGGGCAAAGTTTCCCATTTTCGCGCCGATGAACAAGGCCACCAAGGCGCCAAAAACAGCGGTTAAGCCGCTTAGAAAATTATAGAAAAGCGCTTTTTTAGCAGAATAGCCGCCGTGCAAAAGCACGCCGAAATTGCCGATTTCTTGAGGAATTTCATGGCAAACAACAGCAATCGTCGTGGCTAAGCCGATGGGAATACTGACGAGATAAGCGGCGGCAATCATCAAGCCGTCAATGAAGTTATGGATTGAATCGCCTACCAAGCTGATATCAGCCAGCGTTTGAGGGTGGGCGCTGCAATCAGGCACGTGACAGTGGCGCCAATGAAGAATTTTTTCCACGAAAAAAAAGACAATCATACCCGCCATGGTTAGAATCGGAACGGTGAATTGGCCCGCTAATTGCGCGAACGCTTCGGGCAGAAGATGGATCAGAACATCGCCCAATAAGCTGCCGGCGGCAAAGCCGACTAAAAGGAAAGAGATTTTTTTAACGTTTTCCGGTTTCATCACTAAAACAAAAACGCCGATCAAGGAAATCAGGCTGACAACAATGACGCTGATGAGGGAATAAGCAAAAATCGCCATATGTTAAATTATACGATTTTCTAAGTCAATTATCCAGAGAAAATAAGGGAGGGTGGGACTTTTCGCCCACCCTCCGGTGTTACTTGACGTAATCTCCTTTTGCGGCCTTCTGTCCGCAACGCGGACAGGTTGTCCCCTTAGAAAACCTTTTTCCACAACCGGGACATACGGATTGTATCCTTGAGGATTTATTTGCGCGAATCCTCAAAGAAACTTGCGATGTCGGCTCGGGCTCGGCCGCAAGAACTTCACAGCCATTGCAACCGAGAGGTGCTTTTTGGCACCCACTACATGCGTCCATTTATTCCTCCTCAAAGATTTTTTAAACCCGCGATCGTGAAAGGGTTTTTGTGTGTTTCTAAAATACCAGAAATTAAGAAAAACGCAAGTCCATTAGCAATGCCCCTAACCGGACTCGAACCGGTGTTGCTAGGTTGAGAACCTAGCGTCCTGAACCACTAGACGATAGGGGCGGATGTGGGCCACGTTTAACGTGGCCCTATTCAATTGTGTTTGCATCCGTTTTAATGCAACGAACCTTCTTCCTCCTAGTTTTTCTCGATCCCGTATAACCTGTTGTCCTGGGGATCGACGGTGAGGGTGACTTTGTCTCCTTTTTTAAGGGAGGCGTGGAAATCGGTGAGGACTCGTTTCTCTTTGTTTATTCCGTAAATCTTTCCTCCCTCCACCCGTATCTCTGCCACTTCTCCCCCCTTTATGGCCGAGATAACCGTGCCTTTAATTGTTTTCATCGCATTTCTCCTCGATACGTAACATGAGTGGGATTGCTATATATTTCTCCTATCTGTTTTAAGCTAAAAAGTCAATTGTTTTTAGGGCTCGTAGTCGGGCGGGATTTGCCAATAATCAATAATGTACTTTGCCAAATCACGGAAAATCGGCATAGCCGAGTATTCCGCTGTTTTTGCCTGGGGATTATCTAATTTCACCAGAATCAAAAACTGGGGCGAAAAAGACGGGGCAAAACCAAGGAATGATTGGATGGTTTCGTCGGAATACCCGGACTTGTTTATTCCCAAAGCAGACCAAGCCACTTGGGCGGTGCCGGTTTTCCCGGCCATAAAATAGCCCGGAATTTTCGCTTTTTGGCTAAATCCTTTTTCAATGACATTGGTCATCATCGAGACCACTTTCGAGTTGGTCTCTTTGGCAATGACGCTTTTTCCTTTTTCAGAAGCAATAATTTCTTCCTGGCCTGACGGCCCGATTATTTTTTCAACTAAATGAGGAGTGACTAAATTGCCGCCGTTGGCAATGGCGCAGAAAGCCCTGACTAATTGAATGGGCGTAATTTCAATGCCTTGGCCAAAAGAAGCAGTGGCAAAATTAATGGCATAACCCTTTTTAAACTCTTTGTTTTGGGAAAAGGCCTCGGCCTGCAAATCAATACCGGTTTTAACGAAAAGACCGAATTTTTCCAGATATTCAGAAAACAAATCATTGCCTAATTGCTGTTGGGCAAAAACCGCGCCGGTATTAATTGATCTTTCCAGCACCTCGGTCATTGTCCGCAAACCGTATTTCCGGTTGTCATAATTATAGATCGGAATTTTACCGATATAAACCACGCCTTCATCAGTATAAGTTGTTTCCGGGCTGATTTTGCCTTCCTCGATTGCGGCCGCCATGGTGATTGGCTTTAAAACCGAACCCGGCTCAAAAACCTTTTGCGTGGCTGGATTTTGAAAAAGGGCAAGATCCTCTTCTTTCTGGAAATTATTAGGATCAAAATTCGGCCAGTTTGCCAGGGCTAAGATTTCTCCGTTTTCCGGCCGGATGACAATAATGCTGCCTGATTTAAAATCAAGCTCTTTTTGATACGCTTCTAAAAATTTTTCCGCTTGGTGCTGGATTTGATAATCAAGCGTTAAAATTATATCGCTGCCTTTTTCCGGTTTTTCCGGCGTGGAGAAAGAAAGTAAAAATCCTCTTGCCCCTTTTTCTCCTTCAAAAACCCCTTGTTTGCCGGCTAAAATATCCTGGTAAAATCCCTCTAGGCCGTATTGGCCGGTTTTTTCACTGTCGACAAAACCGATTGTCTGCGAGGCCATTGTTTTTTGAGGAAAGACCCGGATGGTTTCTTCGCCCAAATAAACGCCGGGCATATCTAACCGTTCAATTCTTTCCGCTTCTTTGGTGCTCAGTTTTGTTTTCAAAAGCTCATAGAAATCATTTTCTCCTGACAATTGCTGGGCAATTATTTCCGGCGCCAAGTCCAGGATTTGGCTCAGGGTTGTTTCTGCCCTTGCTTTATCATTGATCTCTGCCGGCGCGATATAAACGAATTTTAGCGTTTGGCTGTCAGCCAATCTTTCCCCGCCGTTAAAGGTAATTTCTCCTCTTTCGCCGGCGACAAGAGTGAAGAATTTTTGTTGGCCCTGAGCCATGGCCCGGTAGTAATCGCCTTTGATGACCTGAATAAAAAACAGGTTGCCAATGACAACCCCTCCGAGTAAAAACAAGAATATTAAAAGCAGTTTTTGCCGCTTTTCGTCCATGGCTAACAGGAAATTTTATCTAGCAACGACCGTTGTTTCAGGATAGCGCAAAAAATCAATTGTTTCAATTTTCTCCATGCCCAGCTGGCCGGCGATTTGTTCTAAACCCGATAAGCTCCCGTCGCTGGCCATTGATTTTAAGGTTTGGATTTGATTGTTTAATTTCCCGATTTCTTGCTGAAGGCCTTCTAAGCGATAAGTGGCATCAACGACTTGGAAATTTTGCCAAAGCCATAAAAAAGTGGCGGCAAAAAGCACGATCATGGCGCTGGCCAGAACAAAGCCGGAAGAGGCCCTGAGACCGATCTTTGGCAGAGCAAAAATGAATTTAAAGGGATAGATACTGGCGAGATTAATGGCTTTGTTCATTTTTTTAAGGCGACTCTTAGTTTGGCTGACCTTGAGCGCGGGTTAGTGATTATTTCTTGAGGGCTGGCCATAACCGGTTTCTTGGTTAGGATTTCGATGGCGCCCTCGTCGGCTTTATTTTTTAAAAAGTTTTTGACAATGCGGTCTTCCAGCGAGTTAAAGGCAATGACTGCCAGCCGGCCGTTCTTTTTCAGGATTTCAATGGCTTGAGGCAGAGCTTTTTCCAAATTTTCCAGTTCTTGGTTAACCGCGATTCTGAGAGCTAAGAAAGTTCTGGTAGCGGGATTGATTCTTCTGTTTTCGTAATTTGCCGGCACTGATCTTTTAATTATCTCGGCCAGTTGAAAAGTGGTTTTGATTACTTTTGTTTTTCTCGCCCGGCAAATGTTCTCCGCGATCCGGCCGGCAAATTTCTCTTCGCCGTATTCTCTAAGCACTTTTTCTAACTCTGTTTCCGGCCAGTTGTTGACTATGTATTCTGCTGTCAGCTCGTTGTTCCCCACTCTCATGTCTAATGGTTCATCTTTCAGAAAACTGAATCCCCTTTTCGCGTTTTCCAGATGCCAGCTGGAGATGCCCAGATCCATTAGTATTCCAGAGATCGGACCGAATCGATTCCTGGCGACAATCGCGGCCAGATTAGAAAAATTGTCATTCGCAAGGATCAGGCGGTCATTAAAATTTTCAATTAATAATCGATCGGCTTCGATGGCTAAAACTTTTCCTTTGGGGCCATTTTTTTCCAACAAGGCGCGGCTGTGGCCGCCAAGGCCAAAGGTGGCGTCGATAAAGTTTTCATTCGATTTCGGATCAAGCCAGGCAACCACTTCTTTTAAAAGAACAGGAACGTGTTGTATTTGTGTCATTTTTACACTCCTAATTCCTTAAGTCGTTCGGCAATATCCCCTGCTTCGGTTTCTGCTTTTTTCTTGTATTCCTGCCATTTAATATCGTCCCAGACCTCAATGCGGTTAAAGACGCCGGCCACCACCACTCTCTTTTTCAAAAAAGCATAACCCTTTAAAAAATCTGGCACTAAAATTCTTCCCAATTGGTCAAGATTGCATTCCATGGCGCCGGTCAGCATCAGCCGGGCAAATCCCCTTGCGTCTGCTTGAGACAAAGGCAAGTGGCTCAATTTTTCTGCCAAGGCCTGCCATTCTTTGGCGGGAAATAAAAACAAGCAGTTATCCAAACCACGAGTGATAACCGCTTTTTTTCCTAAAGACAAACGGAACTTTGCCGGGATGGCCAAGCGTTTTTTGTCGTCAATTGAGTATGTGTATTCGCCAATGAAAGGCATTAGAATTCAGCTTTAATCTTGTTAGTTATCCACTATTCACCACTGTTATCCACATGATATACTACATTTCCCACTATAAGCCATACAAGCACACCAGTCAACCACATTAATACAAGGGATTATGCACAGCTTATTCACCCCATATAATGCTTTTCATTCGCGAAGCTTACAGCTTCGCCTCATGATGGCGCATATACGGGGCAGGCCCCATCGAATAATAAAAATAAAAATCAGCCGTTGATATTATCTTGGGCTGATTTCTATTCTGTGCGCGCGGTTGGATTCGGACCAACGGCCCCTGCAATGTGAATGCAATGCTCTACCCCTGAGCTACGCGCGCCTATTTCTATTGATTCACTATTTGTCTTTATTTTGATATTATATATCAAGAATTCGTATATTAGTAAATATTAGTAATTCGTAGGTATGAAGATATTTGAATTTCATTTTAATCCGGAATCCGATCAGACCAGGATTTTTGATTCGTTCTGTTACGAACCCCAATCCCAAAGAGAAAAAAAACTCGGCTCGCTTTACATTGTCGGCGAACTCAAAAATGCCATTCCCCAAGATGCCAAACTTTTATCAAGCATCGCCCCTCTTTTGAAGAAAGAGTTTTTTGTCGGCAGTTTTCCTGAAACCGCTTTGCGGATTGCTCTGAAAAAAGGCAATGATTTTCTTTTCGACCGGACCAAAATGGGCAGCACCAACTGGCTGGGCAATTTATCTGTCGCTACTCTTTGTTTCAAAGACAACGAGCTCTATTTTAGCAAAGACGGCAAAATTAAAGTCTTGCTTTTGCGTCCCGGCCAGATCACTGATATCGGCAAGACCTTGGAGGGCGAGGATTTCGAACCCTATCCCTTAAAGATTTTCACCAATATTGTTTCCGGTCGCTTCTTTGACGGCGATAAGATTATTGTTTTGACCGAAGAAATCTTTAATTATTTCTTCAAAACCGGCTTTCTCGAAAAAATCTCTCTGCTGGCCGAGCCGAAGCAAATCAAAGACATTTTTGCCGCCAAGGAAAATAACTTCGCCTCCTTGTCGGGAATTTGTTTTTTAATGTTGCTGGCAAAGGAGGCCTTGCCGAAAAGCGAACTGACTTTCAGAAAGATTTCCCGTTTTTCTTTGAAAGAGATCCTTTCCCCTGTTTTAGAACGCCTTTCCCCGCAAAAACTTAAAGGCCTGTTTTCCAAAATCGTTTTCAAGAAACCAGTTTTCAAAATTAAAAGAAAACCAAAAACTAATCCTAAAACAAAAATCAGTCCATTCAAACTGAAGAAATTCTCCTTGGCTCTGCCGAAGATAAAAATTGATCTAAGTAGTTTTTCTCTGCCGAAAATAAAATCCAAGAAAAACCATTTATTGGTATTGGTGCTGATTGCTTTTCTGATTCTCGGCTTTTTCGTTTCTCAAATAGACAGAAACGTTAAAACAAGGGTTTCGCGCGACCAACTTTTGACCATTCAGGAGGAAATCGTCAGGGCCAAGGGCTATTTAGCCGTGGAGCAGGAAGATAAAGCCGATGCTATTTTAAAGGACGCCTTTATTGCCATCCTGCCCTTAACCAGGCCGAACAGCCCGGTCCAGAAAGACGCCTTATTGCTGAAAGCGGTTTTGGAGAAGGAATTACTGCCTTTGAATAAATTCCAGGAAGCTAAACTTAAAACCATTTTTGACTTTGAAAACAAAAAAATCGTGCCCCAGCGCTTGGTCTCTTTCCAGAACAACCTGTATTTTTTCAGTCCTTATGAAAAAAAGATGGCTAAACTATCTTTTCCGGGGTTTTCCAACATGGAAACAATTGAGGCAACCAACCCCTTATCCGCCGCGGCCGAAACCGTTGATTCATTGGTATTTTATTCAGCGCCAAACAAAATCATTCCTTTCAAGGATAATAGCTTTGGCCAGGAAATTAATTTGGAATTATCGGGCGCCAACGCCAGCTTTATTGATATCACTTCTTTAAGAGACAATCTGTATTTATTGGAAAAAGACAGCGCCAAGGTTTTTCGCTGGTTCTTTTCCGATGACCAGAATAATAGAGAGCCATCACTTTGGACTAATCCGGGCGAAAAAAAGGCAATGGGGGCGAAGTCAATTGCTGTGGGCGACCGGGTTTTCGTTCTTTCTTTGGATAATTCGATTTTGGAATATCGGGCGGGAAAACTGGAAAATACCATTATCCCTTCGATATTTCCTTTTCCAAAAAAGTTTAGCCGAGTTATTCTCTCGCCTCTTTTCACTCAGTTAATCATTTTAGAGCCAAGCCAGGAAAGAGTGATCGTGATTGATCGAGCGGGTAAATTGAACAGCCAATTTCAAAGCAAAGAATTCATCTCGTTGAAAGATGCGGTTTTCTCCGCCGATAACAAAAGCTTGTATTTGCTCAGCGGCTTAAAGGTTTTCCGGCTGGACTTGACAAAATAAAGATAATTTTTTATACAGATATTAGTTCTTTAAATAATCGGCTTTCCTGGCATTATTTGGCAGCTGAAATTCGGCTTTCAAATTGTGCCAAGAATGGTCCTTGATCCCCCCTTAGACGGTGGGGGCGCGCAAGGAGAGCGAGCTTGGCAGAAGTTTCACCTCGGGTCTGTCGTTTACCGGTGGAAGGCGTCGGCCCACTCGCTCGCCGACTCGAAAATTGAGATCCCCCGTGATTTTATTCACAGGGGGATTTTTTTATTCGCGCAAACTAAAAACCCTGGCTTTTGGCCCGGGTTTTTAGCTCTAGACGCTAGACGCTAGATGCTGATAGTTATTTCAGTTCCACTTTCGCGCCGGCTGCCTCAAACTTCTTTTTCATTGCTTCCGCCTCTTCTTTCTTGACGTTTTCTTTCACTATTTGTGGCGCTGCCGCCGAGGCCTCAACCATATCTTTGGCTTCCTTTAAGCCCTTTTCCGTGGTATCTCTCATCGCTTTAATCACTTCGATCTTTTTGTCGCCCGGAGCGGTTAAAACCACGTTGTAGGTTGATTTCTCTTCAGCCGCAGCTACGTTAGACGCGGCGGGAGCCGCAACTGCTACTGGTGCTTGGGCAGAAACGCCGAATTTCTTTTCTAAGATTTTGACTAATTCCGCCAAATCCATAACGGTTAACGCCTCGATTTTCTCCACCAAATCCTTAAATTTGGCAGGCACGTCTATAACTTCTTTTGTTTCGTCAGCCATATTATTTTTTTATATTGCTTAATAAATAAACCAGACCTTTTAAGTTTCCTTGTAAGACACTGGCAAATCCGGATAACGGACTGCTAATGCTTCCCAATAATTTTGCTAATAATTCCTGTTTTGAGGGTAATTGCGCTAAAGCCAGGACTTCTTCCTGATTCATAAATAAGCCGTTAAAAATGCCGGCGATCAGTTTCAGGCCGCCTTCTTTGGCGAAATTAAAACTGGCCTTAAGCGGCTTGACTTCGTCTTCGAAAGAAAAAACAACGGCAATCTCGCCTGCCATGTCTTTGGCATTAGCGGTTTCGTTCCCGCCCTGCTTCAGGGCTAAGTTAATCAGGGTTTTTTTCGCTACTTTCAAACTGCCTTTGGTCTCTTTGATTTTCCGGCGGAGGGAAACTAAATCTTTGGCTTTCAAACCTTGGATATCAGCAAAAACTACTGATTTGGCCTTGGCCAGATTGTCTTTTAAGTCATTGATTGTTTCTTGTTTTTGAATTTTTGTCTTGGGCATAAAAAAATGCTTGTTAAGACAAGCAGTAAAAATTACTTTTGCTTGCCTGAGCAGGATGATTAAACCCTGAATGGGTCCCTGCTGTCTTTGGCTATTTAGTTATATGATTATAAACTATCAAATCCCCTTTCTTATGTCAAGCTTTTTCTGGTTGTGTTCTTCCAGGGTTTGGCTGAAGTAAATCGTGTTGTCTGGACCGGATAAGTAATACCAATAATCACTTTGGGTTGGATAAATAGTGGCGTTAATGCTTTCCAGGCCCGGATTGGCGATCGGTCCCGCCGGCAAGCCCGCGTATTTATAGGTATTGTATAAAGAATCAACTTTTAAATCGTCATAGGAAACCGGGCCGGGTTCTCTGCCTAACGCATAAAGCACGGTCGCGTCAACTTGAAGCCGCATGCCAATTTTCAGCCGCTTCCAAAGGATACCGGCAATCAATTCTTTGTCGGCAATAGTTTTTCCTTCTTTTTCCAGCAAAGAGGCCATGGTGATAATCTCAAATATGGTTTTGCCTTGTTTCTCAATTTCTTGATGTAAATCAGTCGTTAGTTTTTTATCAAAATTCGTCAGCATGATTTTAGCTATGTTTCCCGGAATTTCCCCTATTTTAATCTCATAGGTGTCGGGGAAAAGAAATCCTTCAAGATTGGCATTCGCCGGCGCGCTTTCCAAAAAACTAAACTCTTGAGAAAAGTCAGCGATTTCGAATTCGGCTAATCCCCTGCCGATTTCTTTAATATTCCAACCCTCGGGAATGGTAATGGTTTCCTGGGCAATGTCGCCGGCGGCAATCATAGCAGCTATTTTCCAAGCAGAATAGCCGGGACTTAAATAATAAAGGCCGGTTTGCAGATGAGAAATGCCTCCCCTGATTGTTGCTGCCGAAAGGAAAGAAAGCCGGTTTTTAATCAACCCTTGTTTTTCAAGATTGCTGGCGATAACAAAAGCGCTCTGGCCTTTTTCGATTGAAAACAATTGCGTTTCCTTATTGCCTGTTTCTAACGGCAAGAACAGCCCTTTGGTCAAAAAAAGTCCTATTCCCAGACCGGCAATAATAAAAACTAAAACTATAATTCTTTTCGTTTTTTCCATCTTATTTTGTGCTTAGCTAAGCTAAGCACAAGCTTAAATCAGTGGCACGAAGACGAATCCGGGATATTCTTTTTCTTCAAAGTTGTCTTTGTTCTTTTTGATAAAAAGCCATATGGAATTATTGATCGGGCAGACGATCCGGCCGTTAATCTTTAACTGCTTTTTCCACGCTTCAGGAATCCTCTCCGCGGCACTAGCAGAAGCGAGAATGGCATCAAATAGGGCCTCTTGTTGATAACCTTTGTTTCCATCAGCACAAACAACCTTTACTCTTCCCCCAAAGTCATATCGGATAATATTCTTTCTGGCGAATTCAGCTAATTCAGGAATTATTTCCAAGCCAATCACTTTTCCTTTTTGAACAATATGCGCTAAAAGAGCGGTTGTATAACCGGAGCCGCAGCCCACATCCAATATTTTTTGCCCCTGCTTTGGCTGCAATAATTCTAACATAAAAGCGACAACGAGCGGCTGGGAAATGGTTTGTCCATAACCAATGGGTAGGGCTTCGTTAAGCTCAGCTATATTTTCCATTCCATCGGGCACGAAATCTATTCGTTTTATGGCGCGAAAAGCAGCAATAATTGCCGGGGTCTTAAGCCAGCCCTGTTCAATTAAAGAATCGATCAAAGGCATAATCTTACGAAATATTTCGTCAGTATACTGCTACGTAGCAGTAGAGTGAGATTTGAGTTTTCTTCTAACCGACCATCTTTTTAAAAAGGGTAATCTTTCATAGAATAGTATCCCATTAAGGTGGTCTATCTCGTGATGAAAAACTCCCGCGAAAAAGCCATCTATTTCTAATTCTATTTTTTGGCCGTTCTCGTCAAGGGCCTTCACCTTAACCGTTCGTGGCCTTTTGATATCCAGCCAAAGTCCAGGAAAACTAAAACAACCTTCTTTGTCTATTCTTTTCTGTCGGCTTTGGTTTATGATTTCAGGATTGATAAAACCCTTCAATTGTTTTTTGACTAAAACAATGATTACCCTTTTGGAAACACCTATTTGAGGAGCAGCTAGTCCTACGCCCCTTATCTCGCCATTTTGTCCCTGCTTTAAGGTTTCTTTCATTTGTCGGATCAATTCCCAAACCGCCGGCCCGACTTCTTTTATCGGCTCGGCTTTTTTGAGCAATATAGGATCCGGATACTTTTTGATTTCCAACATAAACGGGTCCGCCAGGTCTCGAACCTGGAACCTTCGCTTTTGGAGAGCGACATTCTACCAATTGAACTACGGACCCATCTAGTTCTAGACGCTAGTCGCTAGGCCCTAGACGCTAAAACTATCTCTTTCCTTCTTTATGGATTGTGTGCTTGCGGCACCAGTTGCAGTATTTCTTCAATTCTAATTTCTTCTCCAAGGCCTTTTTGGATTTCTTGGTGAAGTAATTTATTTTCTTGCACTCCGAGCATACAAGTTTTGTATGCGGTCGTTTTGTTGCGGGCATGGTTTATAGTTTAAAATTTATAGCGTCTTATTCACTGAGCCGGAGATGAGAATCGGACTCATGGTCTCCTCTTTACCAAAGAGGTGTTTTACCACTAAACTACACCGGCATACCTTTTTAATCCTAATCTAAAAATCCATTGAAATCAAGAGGGCTTGACTAGTTTTTTTGTTTTTGGTTAAATGATTAATTCAGACCGAAATGGTCTGACTATATGAAACTATCAACCAAAACATATTATGGCTTGCGGGCGCTGATCCGGCTGGCAAAAAAGAAAAAATCCTGCTCGGTCAAAGAAGTGAGCCGCAAGGAAAAAATTCCGGAAAAGTATCTGGAAAAGATCTTTCAGGAACTGCGGATTGCTGGCTTTTTGGTTTCGCACAAAGGCGCTGGCGGCGGCTATTCTTTAGCCAAAATAGCTTCAAAAATCAAAGCCGGCGCCATCGTAATGGCCTTGGAGAAAGAAGCGGCAATGACAAAATGCCGATCGAGTTGTCCCATGGCGGGAAAATGTTCCGCCCAAACCTTTTGGCAGGAAATGCAAACATCGTTCGAATCGTCGTTTGGAACAACCTCTTTGGCAGACCTTGCTAAATAATCTATGAATTATGAATAAAAAAAACTCTTATTTCGACTATGCCGCCACCACTCCGGTTGATCCTCGGGTTTTTAAGGCAATGTTGCCGTATTTCAGCCAGAGTTTCGGCAATTCAATGTCCTTACACGAGTCGGGCCGGATCGCCCGAGAGGCAATTGAAAAGAGCCGCCAGCAAGTCGCCTCTCTTATCAACGCCGATCCGCAAGAAATAATTTTCACCAGCTCGGCCTCAGAAAGCAACAACACTGTTTTAAAAGGCATTGCGATTGCCAATCAAAATAAAGGTAGACACATTATTATTTCTCCAATTGAGCATTCTTGTATTGAAGAAAGCGCTAATTTTCTTCAAAGGCATGCTGGTTTTCAGATTACCCGGCTGAAAGTTGATCAATACGGCTTGGTTAATCCCAAAGACGTTGAAAAAGAGATAAAAAAAGACACAATCCTTGTTTCTATTATTCACGCTTCCAATGAGATCGGCACCATCCAGCCAATTGCTGAAATCGGCAGAATCTGCAAGAAAAAAGGCGTCTTTTTCCATACCGACTGCTCTCAAAGCTTTGGCAAAATCCCCATTGATGTTAAAAAAATGAATATTGATCTACTCACTGCCAGTTCACATAAGGTTTATGGCCCTAAGGGTGCTGGCTTGCTCTATGTCCGCTCTGGCTTGAGAATAGAACCCTTAATCCATGGCGGCGGCCAAGAACACGGCTTAAGGGCCTCAACCGCAAATACGCCGGCCATTGTCGGTTTTGCCGCGGCCGGCCGCTTATGCGTCAAAGAAAGAGTAAGCGAGAATAAGAGATTGGCAAAGTTACGCGACAGAATCATAAGAAAAATTCTAAAAACAATCCCCCATTCTTATTTAAATGGCCATCCGACCAAACGCTTGCCTAACAATATTAACTTTCGTTTTGATTATGTCGAGGGCGAAGCCATTATTTTAATGCTGGATTCTTTTGGCATTGCCGCCTCCACCGGTTCGGCCTGCTCTTCGGCAAAATTAGAGCCGAGCCACGTACTTTTAGCCACTGGTTTAAAGCCGGAACAGGCGCATGGCTCTTTGAGGCTTTCTTTAGGCCGCTGGACAAATGAAAAAGAAGTCAGCCACTTGCTCAAAACCATGCCTTTAGTGATAAAAAATCTAAGAAAGATTTCTCCTTTTAAGAAAACATGTTAGACAATATTTCCTATAGTAAAAAGGTTTTTGATTATTTTCAGAAACCAAAGAACTTCGGCAAAATTGCCAATCCAGACGGCGTGGGCCAGGTCGGCAATCTTGTATGTTTGCCGCCTAACCAATATATTCATATTAAAAATGGCTTAATGCCGATTGAAGAGATTGATAAAAATGATATGGTTTTTTCTCATACTGGTTATTATAATGCCGTTATCCAGAAAAAGACGAGAACTTATAACGGTGAAATAGTAACTCTTAAAAATAAATTAGGATCCGTTCTTTTAACACCGGAACATTTATTATTAGCTATTAAAATACCTGAAAAGAATAAGTTTCTAAGGACGAAAAATAAAAAGACGTTGATCCCGGCATGGTATCATGCTAGTCAACTTAAAAAATATGATACGATCCTTTACCCGATATCAAAAACAAAAAAGGACATATACAGTATTCATATGAATATTCCGAAATCGAAGTATGATTTTAAGAGTCGGGACATTCCCAAAAACATCCTACTCACAGATAGTTTTCTAAGAATAGCGGGTTATTTTCTAGCAGAGGGGCATGCAACTAATCATCCAACTCGAACATTCATAGCATTTGCTCTTAATATAAAAGAGAAAGACATTGTAGAAGATTTAAAAAGAGCTTCAAAAAATGTTTTCGGATTAGATATAAAGACCAGAAAAATTCCTAAAAAAAGGACGATTATTGTCTATATTTTTAATGCAAGATTAGCAAGGCTGTTTAGAAATTTATTCGGCGCCAATGCTGAGAATAAAACAATTCCCGATTTTATCATGAATCTCCCGCCAGAAAAACAAAAACCATTGATATATGGGTTATGGAAAGGCGATGGTTACATAAACTTAGATAGAGATGGACCTCGAGCTGGTTTTACAACAATTTCTCACAAGTTAGCACAACAAATGAAAATACTGCTCTTGAGGCAAAAAATAGTTCCGTCTATTTATGCGGAAGAACCACGAAAAATAGACGGAGTTTATCACAGAAAGGCATATAGAATCCACGTCGGGCAGAGAGATTCTTTAAAAAAGATATGCTCTATTCTTAATGATCGATACGTTCCAAAATCTTATCAGTCAGAAAAGGCCTGGCTCGACAATAACTATCTATACATACCCATTACAAGTATTAAAAAAAAGAAATATAAGGGGGTCGTTTATAATTTAGAGGTCGAAAATTCTCATTCTTTTGTTTCGGAGGCGTTTTGCCTTCATAATTGCGGCGACGTGATGAAGCTTTACATTAAAGTTAGCAAAAACAAAAAGGGGCAAGAAATAATTAAGGACGTGAAATTTGAAACCTTGGGTTGCGT
>CAZKCH010000007.1:0-29497 GCA_964551525.1 uncultured Candidatus Saccharibacteria bacterium | reverse complement strand
GGCGCTGATGGAATTACTTATTATTACAAAGTGACGGCCGCTGATACTGGCGGGATTGAATCTTCAATGTCAACCGCTTCTTCGGGAATTACGGCTTATACTGGCGGCGGCGGAGGAGGAGGAAGCAGTACACCTACGCCAACTCCAACGCCTACGCCATCGCCCTCTGCCAGTCCGAGCCCGGCCCCGTCTGTTAGTCCAACTCCGAGCCCGAGTCCTTCGGTCTCGCCTAGCCCTTCTGTTAGCCCGACTCCAACTCCCATTCCTTCTGCCGCCCCGCTTGTTTTAATGGAAATTCCAACTCTTTCTACCACTCCGACCGTCACTGAATTAAATGCTGCCATTGCCGCGATTATCAATAATATTGCTTATTTGACCGCAGAGTTGAATAAACTTTTGGCAACAGAAACGTTTGAGACGGATCTTTATTACGGTCTAATGGGCAATAGCGAAGTGGCGCGTTTGCAGGACTTTTTGATCAGTCAGGGCTATTTAACCGCCGGATTAAATACTGGCAATTATCTATCATTAACTATTCAGGCGGTTAAAGCGTATCAGGCCGCCAAAGGCATTGTTCCGGTGAACGGCCGTTGCGGACCTTTAACCAGAGCCGCAATTAACGCT
The DNA here is from genome assembly GCA_964551525.1 of uncultured Candidatus Saccharibacteria bacterium. Classification (GTDB taxonomy): domain Bacteria; phylum Patescibacteriota; class Minisyncoccia; order Minisyncoccales; family GWA2-46-15; genus GWA2-46-15. Next base: position 28,873 of record CAZKCH010000007.1, on the reverse strand, counting down.
GAGCTGGAATTGTAATTCCAAAACTTTTTGCAACAATTAATGATTAAATCCGTTTATCTAACGGAGCGGTTTTAGTGTAATTTTGTTTTTACGCAGCTTTTTGCTACAATGTTTAAATATGGCCCGGAATAATATTTTAACCATTAAATTATTTCTGATCGGCGCCATCCTTGTTGTTTTGCCAGCGGGCGTTTTTGCTGACTACGGCGGCCAAAACAATAAATTTTCCGTTGATTCAAGCTATGATTTAAATCAAAGACAGGAAATTAGCGCCACCCTATTAAGAATAACTTCTCGCATCTATTTTTATATTGACGATGCTTGGTGGAGTACTTTAGGTGAAACCGAAAAAGGCGCGGCTAAATCATCAATCCAAAAATTAGGAGAAGAGTTTGATAGTAAAATTTATCCGGAATTAACTGCGGCTTTCGGCTCGGAGTGGAAACCCGGAATTGATAAAGATGAAAAGATTACGGTTTTGATCCATCCCCTGATCAGTCAAGCCGGCGGTTATTTCAATTCCGTGAATGAATATCTGAAAATCCAATATCCCGGATCAAATGAAAGGGAAATGGTTTATTTCAACAGCCAGTATCTCAACAGCGATTTAGCCAAGAGTTTTTTGGCCCATGAGTTTATTCATCTGATTACTTATAATCAAAAAGAAAAGATCAGAGGCGTGCAAGAAGAGGTTTGGCTCAACGAAGCCAGGGCGGAATACGTTCCGACTCTTCTCGGTTATGATAGCAGCGGCGCAGACACTAATTTAAACCGCCGGATCAGGGATTTTTTGAGAAACCCGTCCATTTCTTTTATTAACTGGGAAAATAAAAGAGAAAGTTACGGCGCTCTTAACCTTTTTATCCAATATTTAGTTGATCATTACGGCGCCGGGATTTTGATCGATTCTTTAAAATCATCTTTAGTTGGCGTTGATAGTTTGAATTTTGCTTTATTGAACAAGAGCTTTTCTCAGGACTTTGGCCAGATCTTTGCGGACTGGACCATTGCCGTTTTGGTTAACGACTGTTCCCTCGGCGCTAAATATTGTTATCTCAGCCCCTCTCTTAAAAATTTCCGCTTAATTCCTTCGATCAACTTTCTGCCCTTGGCCGGAGAGAGCCGGCAAAGTTTGAGCGAAACCACGAAGAAATGGGTGGGCAATTGGTATAAGTTTATTGGCGGTTGGGGCGCTCTTCGGGTTGAGTTTGTCGGTAATGCCGCCGTTGATTTTCAAGTGCCATACGTGACTCAAGATTTGGCCGGCAACCAAGCGCTTGGCTTTTTCGCGCTGAATGATTATCAAAAAGGCGAGATTTATATCCCCAATTTCGGCAAGAATATCACTTCTTTGGTGATTATTCCTTCTATCCACGATAAGGCCGCCAAAAGCGCGGTCACGGTTTATCCTTTTTTCTGGCAGGCCTCTACTGAAACATCAACGGCAGATTCTACGCCGGAACAAACTTCAAATTCGCGAAACATTCAGGAGGTCTTGGATAAAATAACCATACTCGAAAAACAATTGGCTGGCTTGAGAGCCGAGCTCCAGCTGCTTTTGAGCGCGGAAAAGGAAGCGGGACAATCGGTTTCCTGCGGCAGTTTTTCTCAAGATCTTTATTTCGGATTAAAGAATTCCTCGGCCGTCAGTTGTTTGCAAGAGTTTTTGAAGTCAAAGGGTGAAACCATTTACCCGGAGGGAATAGTCAGCGGCAATTATATGGCATTAACCGTCGGGGCGGTGAAGCGTTATCAGGCGAGCAAAGGTATTATTCAAACCGGCTATTTCGGCCCCTTGACCAGAGCCGCGGCCAACTTAGAATTATAAGCGGGGTTGACAAATTTAAGCTAATCTGCTACACTCAAACCAGTGAGTGAGTCTCCAATTCGGCAACACACGTCCCTCGAGCGACGTGTTTTGCTTTTATATAGGCATTGAATGAATAGAGATCGGACAGGTAGGCATCGAATACAGATGTCGCATCAAATTTAAATATTGAATTTAAATAGATATAAAATATCGAATTTGAACAGATATAAAATAAGGCCATAAAAACAACTCTTTCTCATTGCTATCGCTTAAAGAAAGAGTTATTATCTAATAATGGGAATAGAGAAATATAAATATTATTTTAAGAAACCAAAGAGCGAAATTGTGAAAGATGTCCTTTATTGGTTGATGGTGGCCGGCGCTGTTTATATTGCCGCCGGGAGCCCGTCTTTTACGAGGAATATTATTAAGGCCCATGAAAGATGGAAAAACTATTCTCGCAAGAAAATTTACGACACTTTTTATAGATTAAAAAAACAAGGCCTAATCAAGATTTCTAATAACGGATCTCACTTACATATTGAGCTTACCAATGAAGGAAGAAAAAAGGCTGGTTATTTTCAGATTAACGATTTGAGTATTAAAAAACCAAAAATTTGGGATAAGAAGTGGCGAATAGTAATTTTTGATATCGCGGAGCTTAAAAAGCTTCATCGCGATGCCTTTCGAGGAAAGATAAAAGAACTCGGTTTCCGTCCACTACAGAAAAGTGTTTGGATTCATCCGTTTGATTGCAGGGCAGAGATAGAATTGCTGCGGGAATTTTTCGGCCTGGATAATCACGATTTAAAAATGATCGTTACTCAGAATTTAGAAGGGGACGAAGAATTTAAAGAGTATTTCAAACTTAAATAAAACAACTCTTTCTCATTGCTATCGCTCCAATTGGGAGTTGTGGAGAGGGAGAAAGGAGATGGTAGATATTTAAAGTATTTCCTTTTGTTGATATAATGAATTTGGGTTGGGAGGTAGCACTCACTAATTCCTAAGAATTGGAGTTAACTCTCCCAGCCCACCAATGATTAAAATAAAAAAGAATGTTTTGCTTAAGGATTACACTACTTTCCGGATCGGCGGCCCGGCCGATTTTTTTTACGAAGCTAAGACAGAAAAAAATTTAATTAGCGCTATTAAAACAGCAAGGAAACTGCGCTTGCCGTTTTTTGTTTTGGGGCGCGGTTCTAACATTCTTTTTGACGATCAGGGCTTTCGCGGTTTAGTCATCAGAAATTTGGTTTCCGGAGCAAAGATTGTAAGAAATATAAAAACAAAAAAATCGGCGGCGAAAGAAGATTTATCGCGGGCGCGTTATCAACCCGCTGATCCCAAAAGATACTTGCGCTTCGCAGATTTAGATTATGAGCAGGAGTCGTTTGATACCGAAATCGAAGTTTTCGCTGGCATGCCTTTACAGAGATTTATTAATTGGTCTCTGGCGAAAAAGTTAACTGGTTTGCAATGGTTTGCCGGCATTCCTGGGTCAGTGGGCGGGGCGATTGTCTGCAATATCCATGGCGGGACAAAATTATTCTCCGATTACGTCAAGGAAATTACTTTTTTAGACCAAAACGATCATTTGCAAAAAATGAAAAAAGGCAGAGCTGGTTTTCAGTATGACAAAAGCGATTTTCAGAAACCCCGCCTTCGCCAAGGCTCCGGCGGGCTGGCAAAGGCAATTATTGTTAAGGCAACGATTTTACTGTCTCAAGGAGATATTGAAAGGGCAAAATATGTTTTTAAAGAATGGTGGCAGAGAAAATTGAAAATCCAGCCGCAAATAAATTGCCCCGGCTCCATTTTTAAAAACTTTTCTAAAAAAACGGCAGAAAAAACCGGCAGTCCGACGACCGGGGCGGGCTGGTTCATTGACCAGTGCGACTTGAAAGGGAAAATTATCGGCGAGGCGCAGATTTCGCCGCTCCACGCTAATTTTATTGTCAATTTAGGCAAGGCCACCGCCGAAGACGTGAAAAAATTAATTATTTTGGCGAAAAAATCAGTGAAAAATAAATTTAAGCTTGATTTGGAAGAAGAAATCGTTGTTATGCCGGAAAAAATTTAAGTTTTTTTAAAAAAAAGATGTTTCTTGCCGCGAAAAATTATTTTTTCCGCGGTTTTTACTTATTCACATCTTGACATCGTTGCTTGAAGTGAAATAATGAATTAATCTTCAAAATTACTAAAATTTTTTCAAAAAAAAACAAAAAATGATAACGCAAAGATTCCATTATATTTTTGATGCCGGCGGAATAAATCAAAAAATTCTTAATAGCAAAAAATTAGTTGATTCTTTATTAAAAGATACGGCTAATCTTTGTAAGATGAGAATTATTTCCGGTCCTCATATTGTTCAGGGCATGGATTACAATCCCGGCGTCTCTGGTTTTTGTATTATTGATTTCTCGCACATTTCCATCCACACGTTCTCCGCGCCTGGTGAAGTTTGTGTTGATATTTTTTCCTGCAAACCGTTTGATCCCCAAGAAATTAAAAATTATTTATTGAAAAAGTTGAAGGTGAGTAAGAGCAATCTTTTCTTTTTCCAGGTCAGCTACCCGACTCAAAAGAAAATTTCTTCAGCCAAGATTATTTTTGCCGCTAATCGGGCGAGAAGAGCGCAGATGGCGAGCGTCAGCCGCGAGGCCTGATTGTCTTGAAAATTATTTTGATTAGGATTACAATGACCACGAAGGGTTTTTCGTGGTTTTTGTTTAAAAACTATTGATACTAAAATGGCAAAATCTAAAAGGCAGGAGAATAAATTTCTGAAAATTCCAATCGTTTCCAGGAAGCTGAAGAAAGGAATTTCGGTTTCAGAGCTGGTCGGCAAATATTATCAGGCCTATAATTCCAGCCGTCTCAATGAGGCTTGTCGCTTGCTCACGGAAAAAATGCTGGAGAAAAAAAACAATACCACTATCGGTTTGACTTTAGCCGGCGCTTTAACGCCAGCCGGCATGTCGGGCATGGTGGTTTCCATGATGGAAAAAGGGTTCATCGATTTCATTATTGCCACGGGCGCTAATCTCTATCACGACACTCATTTCGCTTTGAATTATCCTTTATACAAAGGCACTTGGCAGATAGACGATTCAATGCTCTGGAATCATGGTATTGTCCGCATTTACGACATTTTTTTGACTACGGATACGCTTTTGAATACAGACAAATGGACGCAAAAAGTGCTTTTAGCCGAAGGCGCGCCGCGGGGAGCGATTTCTTCGCGGGAGTTTCATTATTACCTCGGCAAAAAGCTTTTAGCAGAGGCGCCTAATCCAGAAGTTTCCATTTTGGCGCAAGCGGCCAAATACAATGTGCCGGTTTATACTTCTTCGCCCGGGGATTCCACTTATGGCATGGATTTGGCTAATTTTAATAAGGCACGCCATAAAGAATTGATTGTTGACGGCTCAATCGATTTGCATATCAATTCTAATTTGGACGTGATCGAAACGGCAGCGATCGTGATGGGAGCGAAAAAGAACGGGGCGATTCTTTTGGGCGGCGGTTCGCCCAAGAATTTTTATATGCAGACCCAACCGTTTCTTTGGGAGTGTTTGGGCGTGGAAAAAGGCGGCCACGATTTCTTTATCCAGATAACCATGGATTCTCCCCAGTGGGGCGGGCTTTCGGGCGCGACACCGTCAGAAGCGGTTTCTTGGGGAAAAATTAATCCCGACGAATTGCAAAACACGGTTGTCGTCTATACCGATGTGACCATCGGCGCGCCGATTCTTTTTGCCTATGCTTTTGAAAACGCCAAACCAAGAAAACACAAACAGCTTTACAAGAAAATTGACAAATTGGTTTATGATTTGGAGAAAGAAGCCAAGAAAAGGCCGATTACCTGGACAGCGGACAAGCTTTATGAAAAACACAAACACGGGAAACATTAAGCCGCCATTTTATCCGCAAACCGAATCGTTTAATTTCCTCGGTTTAGAAGATCAAAATTATGCTTCAGCTAAAGCAGTAGTTTTTCCCGTTCCTTACGAAGCAACCACTTCCTATATGACTGGGACAAAAAATGGTCCGAAAGCAATTATTGATGCTTCACGGCATTTAGAGCTTTATGATATTGATTCAAAAAAAGATATCAGCCGAATTGGAATTTTCACTTTACCAGAATTAAGCTGTTCAAAAAACTCTCCTCAAGAAGCATATTTGCAGATTAAAAAAGTTGTGCGAGAACTATTGGCGGACAAGAAGACAGTGATAATGCTGGGCGGGGAGCATTCAATCGCTCCGGCGGCAGTGGCGGCTCATAAGGAGAAATATCGTGATTTATCAGTTTTGCAAATTGATGCTCATACTGATTTGCGCGATGACTTTGAAGGGACAAAGTATAATCATGCTTGCGCCATGAGGCGAATCCGTGATTTAGGAGTTAAGGTGGTTTCTGTTGGCATCCGCAGCCAAGATGAAAGTGAAATTGCTTATATCAAAAAAGAAAAGATTAAGACCATTTTTTACGCTCCGAAAATCCCAGTTCAAAAAATAGTTTCTTCTTTATCCAAGAATGTTTATTTAAGTTTTGATGTTGATGGTTTAGATCCGTCAATTATGCCGGCCACGGGCACGCCTGAACCAGGCGGCTTGGGCTGGTACGAGGTTCTCGATTTGATTAAGCAAGTGGCAAGAGCAAAAAAGATTGTTGGGGCGGATGTGGTGGAGTTATCGCCATTACCAGGCATTGTTTTCCCTGATTTTTCCATCGCTAAATTAGTTTATAAAATAATCGGTCATATGATCTAAAAACATGATCACACAAATAAAAGCATTGCCTCGGGTTTTATCTTTCAGTGAGGCGAGATATTATATTTTTTCGGCGATTTTTATTTCTTTGGCAGTGGCGATGCCGTGGCTGACGCATCAATTCGGCATGGCCGGCCAGATTTTTTTGCCCATGCACATTTTTGTCTTATCCGCCGGATTCTTATTCGGTTGGCGCACTGGATTGTTAGTCGGCGTTGCCAGCCCGTTATTGAGTTATTCTCTGACGCAAATGCCGATAATGGCCCTACTACCGCAAGTAGTTTTGGAATTAGCGGTTTATGGTTTAGTGATTGGTTTTTTGCGAGAAAAGAGGATTAATATTTGGGTTTCACTACTGATAGCAATGATCGCCGGTCGTTTAACGAGAATTTTATTTATTGCGGCGCTGGTGCCGCAAATAAGTCCGTTGCAGTTTATGCAAATTAGTTTGCCCGGTGTAATTTTACAAATCGCGCTGATGCCTTTGATTGTCCATTTAGTCCAGAAGTTTATTCCTCAAAAAGATAATGCGTAAGAAATTTGAGAGATTTGTCGAAAGTAAATTTGCCTTAGAAATAAGGCAACAGGGGAGAATTGTTTTCAGATCAAAGAAATCAGGCGTGACCGGATTAGTGGCATTCATCGCTAAATACGGCCGTCAGCATCAGGATTTGGTGATTTTTGACAAGGTTATCGGCAGGGCGGCCGCCCTGCTTTTTGCGTATTTGAAAGTAAAAGAGGTTTGTGGGATTGTTGGCAGTAAATCAGCCGCCAGAACTTTACGCCAATTCAAAATAGCATTTCATTTCCAAAAAACCGTGGCTGGTATTTTGAACAAAACGAAAACCGGCCCTTGTCCCATGGAAAAATTTTCTCAAAGCAAAACTCCGGAAGAGTTTATCAAGCTTTTGTTAAAGCAGTCATAATTTCTAACTTCTAACCCTTGACGCCGATCAGGTTTTAGATGGTTTCCGATGCGCGGTGTCGGGAATTTTTATTGACACTTAACGTCAAGACCGAGATTTCGGCGGAGGCCGGGCCTCCGCCGAAATCTTGTTTTCTGATATAATGTAATATGCCACACAGAAAGACACAATTCGTCAATGACGGAATTTATCACATCATTATGCGCAGACTTGGTGACAGGTTGTTGTTCTCAAATAAAGATGATTATTACCGCGGCATTTTTTCTCTTTATGAATTCAACAATGCTAAAGCGGTAGAAATTTCTAAGCGTCGTCGCGATCGTCTCGTGGAAAAGAAGAAATTAGCTAAAACCGGCGGAGGCCGGGCCTCCGCCGAACTCAGAGCGATAGAGGATAAACGAAAAAGGTTAGTGGATATTTTAGCGTTTGCCTTGATGCCGAACCATATTCATATTTTGATTCAGCAATTAGAAAGCGGCGGCATCGTCAAATTTATCAGCAAGATAGGATCTGGATACCCGGCTTACTTTAGAAAAAAACACCACATTAAGGAAAAGGGATATTTTTTCCAGAACAGATTTGTTTCCGTTCCGATAGAGACAGACGCGCAATTAATCGCGGTTTTCAATTATATCCACACCAATCCGGTATCGTTAATCGAATCGAACTGGAAGACCGGCAAGATTAGAAATGTCAGGAAATCAAACAGGTTTTTAGAGAATTATAAATGGTCTAGTTATCAGGACTACATCGGAAAGAAAAACTTTCCGTCGGTAACTGAAAGGAATTTCTTAATTGAAGTATTCGGCGGAGAGACGAATATTAAAAGAAGTATTAGAGAGTGGCTGAAATTCAAAAAGAAAATTAAGGGCGGAAATTCCGAATCAGAGTAAGGTTTCGGCGGAGGCCGGGCCTCCGCCGAAAAGCTTAGCGATTAGGATAATTGAGGTAAGCGGGCTTAGGCCTTGCTTTTTTTTTACTACGTGCTTAAATAATCCATCGACAAAAGGAGGTCGAGATGAAAATTAAATTATTGAGCCCGCGAGCTTGGGCGCGGACCTTGAAGTCCGCATACGAGCTCGTCGTTTCTGGGATTCAACAGTACGAAGTTGAGTCCTTGGAAGACATGACTGAGGGGGTGCGGTCCGGCGATTATCTCGTTTTTTGTGCGTATCGGGGAAGCGAGATAATTGGAGTGTCGATTTATAATATCACTCCGCTCGCCATTGGTTTGGTCGTCGACATGTACGTCGTCGTCGACGAGAAATGGCGAGGCCACGGTTTGTTTCGGTTGCTTACAGCAGCCGCCCACGCTGAGTTTCGGCGTCGGAATCCTAATTTCCTCGGCATTCTCGCCGAGATGGACACCTCGAATTATGGGGTGTCGGCAACCGACCGGCGAGTAATCTTTCGCAAGGTCGGTTATCAAAGAGTGGATTTTCAGTATACTCTCCCGCCTCTTGAGGACGGGGAGAGTGGAAATTCCTCTTTGATTCTGGTTTTTCTGCCGGAACCAGGTATCAAAGAAATTTCGGCAGAAACATTTTCGTCTGCCCTGAAGATTTATTTGAGTTGGGTGGACGAATTCGCCGACCCCTTAGGTCGGCAAATCAGAGACGGGATGCTCGAAAGATTATCCCGTCTCGAGAAAGTGATGCTACATAAGTTATAGTTATAGAAAAGTCGTCGGGAAACCCCGGCGATTTTTTTGTTTTTAAGTAGTTTTTACGGTATAATTACAAAATCATGCCTATTTTTTCTAATCTTTTTGGTGATCCGAACGAGAAATACGTTAAGCAGCTTCAGCCGATAATCGCAAAGATAAACTCGTATGAGAAGGACTACGAGGGTTTTTCCGCTGAACATTTGAAAGAAAAAACCCAAGAGTTTAAAGACCGGTTGGCAAAAAATGAAACTTTAGATGATATTTTAGCCGAAGCATTTGCTTTGGTAAGAGAGGCGGGAAAAAGAACGCTGGGCCAGCGCCATTTTGATGTGCAAATGATTGGCGGCATTGTTTTGCATCAGGGGAAAATCGCGGAAATGAGAACTGGCGAAGGTAAAACCTTGGCTGCCACCTTGCCGTTATATTTGAACGCTTTAAGCGGTAAAGGCTGCCATTTAGTCACCGTTAATGATTACTTGGCCAAAAGAGACACGGTCTGGATGGGACAGATATATAATGCCTTAGGATTATCAACGGGTTGTATTACTCAAGAAGGTTCATATATATATGATGCGCAATACCAGGTTCAAAGCCCTAATGACCAAAATGATAAAGAACGCGATGTGATTGGCGGGTTTAAAGTGGTGGAGAGCTTTTTAAGGCCATGCGAGAAAAAAGAGGCCTATGGCGCAGATATTACTTATGGCACTAACAATGAGTTTGGTTTTGATTATCTGCGTGATAATTTGGTTTATGATTTAAGCCAGAAAGCGCAGCGGGATTTCAATTTTGCTATTGTCGATGAGGTTGATTCAATTTTGATTGATGAAGCGAGGACGCCGCTGATTATTTCCATGCCTGAGTCAGATCCGTCGCAAATGTATCATCAGTTCGCTAAATTGATTCCCCAGCTCATTGATAAAGAGGATTATCAAGTTGATGAAAAATTGCGGGCCGTGACTTTAACCGAAGAGGGGATTAATAAAGTGGAAAAGCTCTTGGGAGTGAAAGATATTTATCAAGCGCCCCAGGGCGGCATAAAATATCTGCATCATTTGGAGCAGTCGTTGCGGGCCGAGGTTATTTTCAAAAAAGACCGTGATTATGTCATTAAAGACGGCCAGATTTTAATTGTTGATGAATTTACGGGCAGGATTTTGCCGGGCCGGCGCTGGTCAGGCGGTTTACATCAGGCCGTGGAAGCCAAAGAAGGAGTGCGGGTCCAGCCCGAGTCATTGACCGTGGCGACCATCACGTTTCAGAATCTTTTCCGGATGTATAAAAAATTAGCCGGCATGACCGGTACAGCGCAAACATCAGCCGAAGAATTCGCCAAGGTCTATAATCTGGAAGTCATCACTATTCCTACTAATAAGTCCATGATCCGTGAGGATTTGTCTGACAAGGTTTTCAAGAGCGAAAAGGGCAAATATCAGGCGATTATCAATGAAATCAAACAAAGACATGAAAAAGGCCAGCCGATTCTGGTCGGTACGCGTTCGGTGGAAAAGAATGAGTTTTTAAGCCAGCTTTTACAACGGGAAGGCATACCGCACCAGGTTTTAAATGCCAAGCAGCATGAAAAAGAAGGCCAGGTGATTGCTCAAGCCGGCAAGCCGGGCAGCGTGACGATTGCCACTAATATGGCCGGTCGAGGCGTGGACATTCTCCTGGGTGGAAACCCGGAGAACCCTGAGCAGCGTCGAAGGGTCATCGAGCTTGGTGGCCTTCATATTATCGGTACCGAGCGCCACGACGCAAGAAGAATTGATAATCAGTTGCGGGGCAGGGGCGGTCGTCAAGGCGATCCCGGCTCATCGCAATTCTTTTTATCCTTGGAAGATGATTTGTTAAGAGTTTTTGGCGGCGAGACAATTCAGCGGTTGATGGAAGCGTTGAAAATTCCGGAAGACGAACCGATTGAGGCGAATATGATTTCTCGGGCCTTAGAAGAGGCGCAGTCAAGAATTGAAGGATTTAATTTGGATGCCAGGAGTCATCTTTTGGAATATGACAATGTTATCAATAAACACCGGGAAACGATTTACAGGAAAAGAAAAGAAATTTTAGAAAGACAATCGGATGATGGTCGGTCGCAAATTTTAGATTTATTGAAAAAACACGGGTATTCAGCAGATGACTACGAAAAGAAGGAAAAAGAAATCGGTGCGGAGAATTTGCGCCGGGCGGAAAAGATTGTTTTTCTGCGGGTTTTGGATAATTTTTGGGTGGATCATTTGGAAAATTTGGAATCATTGCAGGATGCGGTGCGTTTGCGCGCTTATGGCCAGCAGGATCCTCTGGTAGAGTTTAAAAACGAGGCCCATCGAATGTTTCAGGGGTTAGTGGAGACAATTGAGGCGGAAACGGCTAAGGTTTTAGACGGGATCAAGCCAGCCAGCGCAGAAGAAATTGAAAGGGAAAAAGCGCGTCTGGCTGCCGTTGCCGCGCCAAAAAACGAGGCAAAAGTAGGCCGGAATGACCCCTGCCCATGCGGGAGCGGGAAAAAATACAAGAAATGTTGTGGAAAGTAAGGCGAAGACTATGATTAACTATCAAGATTTTGAAAAAGTAGATATACGAGTAGGGGAAATTATGAGGGTGGAAGATTTCCCAGAGGCGAGAAAACCAGCCTACAAATTGATTGTAGATTTTGGTACAGAGATTGGTATCAAAAAATCATCTGCTCAAATCACGAAGCACTATTCAAAAGAAGAACTGGTCGGAAAATTAATTATAGGGGTGGTAAATTTCCCTCCTAAACAAATCGGTCGTTTTTTATCGGAGGTTCTCGTATTGGGATTACCGGATGAAAATGGAGACGTAGTTTTGTTAAGTCCGACGAAAAAGGTGCCAAAAAGCGGAAAGATGTTTTAGATTTTTGTAGATGTTAAAAACGATATGAGTAACGATGATCTGTTTCAAAAAGTTAAAGATTTAAAATTGCCGATGGGTAAATATGCCTTATTTGGTACAGCTGTGTTGGGCGTTAGGGGATTAAAGGATTGTCGAGACATTGATATTATTGTTACAGACGATTTATGGAACGATTGTAAAAATGAAGGCTGGAAAACAGGAGAGGCGGTGGAAGGCAACCAATGTCTTTTAAGTGGACGAATTGAAATATGGAAAACTTGGGGGCCGGGTCAGTGGAACATCAGACAGTTAATTGATGAAGCGGAAATAATTGATGGTTTATCCTTTGTGAAGTTGGAAAGAGTATTAGAATGGAAAAAGATAAGAGCATGGGAGAAGGACTTGAAAGATATAGAAATTATTGAAAGATTTCTACAGGCGCAAAAATAAAGTTAAAAGTATCATGGGAAGTAAAAATCTAAAGAAGAAAAAAATAGGTGTGTCGCAGAAATAGCACTAACAAAGATCGGATCTTTGGAGGCGCTATTTAATCATTATTATGAAAACTGTTGTTATTTTTCACGGCTGGCCGCGGGCGATAGACGAAAATCATTTTCTCTACCGATATTTTTTGGAAAACAATTACGAGGTAATTGCGCCGTATTTTTTTGATTACGCCTCTATTTTAACGCCGGAAAATGCCGTCAGTATCGTCAGGGAACAGCTTGGCAACGAAACGCCGGAGGTGATTGTCGGTATTTCTATGGGCGGATTGTTGGCGCCGGCTTTAGCGAAAGAGTTTCCGGCGGCAAAACTGGTTTTTATCGCCAGCGGGCCTTATTTCAAGCCAAAATCCTCTATTATTAAGCTGGGATTCGCCTTTTTAAAATCATGGTTAGGCAATGGTTGTCTTAAGATAGTAGGTCGCTTGCCTCGCAAGGCATTGTTTTTCTTATTCGAAACCATTTATCGCATTGTTGATCCAAGAAGAAAACTTGATTCTGATAAAGGTGATTTATATAAAAACAATTTGGCAGCGGTTTTTGAGGCGTTCGTTAAAATATCATCCGCCAAAGAAATTGAAGTTGTTAATTTTATTACTTCCGTTGATAATTCCCAAATTTTAAGAGAGATTAAAAACCCGACCATTATTTTTGCCGGCCATAATGATTTTTTGATGCCGCTTGAAATAAAAGATAAGTTAAGGCAGTTTTTGGCCAATAGCCATTTAGTGATAACAAAAGGAGGCCATTATCAGGTTTTCAGCGAAAATAATCTTTCTGATTTAGAGGGCTTCTTAAATCACGGTTGACGGAATGGAGAAATGCCCTTATAATACTCTAATATGACTAAGCGCAAGTCATTTTTAATTTTATTGGTGATTGTTGTTCTCGCTCTGGTGGCGGGGAATTTGTGTTATCCGAATCTTTCAAATAAAGGAATCGATTTTGTTAATGCCAAACTAAAAACCATAAACCTTAAACTGACTATCCCGAAATTTCCGGAAATTCCTTTCCGGCTCGGTTTGGATTTGCAGGGCGGCGCCCATCTTTTGTATCAGGCGGACTTGAGCCAAATTCAAGACGTGGATAAAGGCAATGCTTTAGCGGGTTTGAGAGACGTGATTGAAAGAAGGGTTAACCTTTTTGGCATTTCCGAACCAATGATTCAAATTGAAGAAAGCAGTTCCCGGTTGATTGTGGAATTAGCCGGCGTCAAAGACGTGACGCAGGCGATTGACATGATCGGCAAAACGCCTTATTTGGAGTTTCGGGAACAGCGGCCGCAGGCAGAAACAGATGCCATTTTGGCCAAACAAAAAGAATTGGAAGGCAAGACATTTGAAGAAGCCCAGGCCGTTCCTGATTGGACCCTGGCTTTACAGGACCCGTATTTTATTCCCAGCCAATTGACCGGCCGTTATCTGAAAAGAGCGGATTTGGTTTTTGATCAGACCACTTCTAAGCCGCAAGTGGCGATTGAATTTAATGAAGAGGGATCAGCTCTTTTCGAACAGCTGACCGAGAAGAATATCGGCAAAATGATCGCTATTTACATTGATGAGCAAATGATTTCTGCGCCGGTGGTTCAGGAAAAAATTACTGGCGGCAAGGCCCAGATCAGCGGTAGCTTTGATTTGGAAACGGCCCGGGAATTGGCGAGAAACCTTAATGCTGGCGCTCTGCCCGTGCCCATTAATCTTATTTCCCAGCAAACCGTTGGCCCGACTCTGGGCATGGTTTCTTTAAACGAATCATTGAAAGCCGGTTTTATCGGCTTTATCGCCATTATTATTTTCATGATTATTTTTTATCGTTTGCCCGGATTTTTGGCCTCCTTGGCTTTGGCGGTTTATGTCGCTTTAAACCTTTCTTTATTCAAATTGATTCCCGTCACTCTAACTTTGGCGGGCATTGCCGGCTTTGTTTTGTCTATGGGCATGGCCGTGGATGCCAATATTTTATTCTTTTCCAGAATGAAAGAAGAGCTGAGGCAGGGGAAGGGTTTTTTAATCTCGCTCGAAGATGGCTTTAAACGGGCTTGGCCCTCAATCCGCGATGGCAATTTCACTATTATTCTGGTCTCTTTGATTCTATTTATTTTGGGCACTAGTTTTATCAAGGGCTTTGCCTTAACCTTAATTCTGGGCAACTTGGTGGGCATGTTTTCCGCCATTTTTATCACCAATAATCTTTTAAAGCTTTTTGCCGGCACAAAAATAGAAAAATGGAAATGGTTATTGGGTTAGCACTCGGTTTTTAATCATTTTTGTATTCGTATATTCGTAAAAATTTGTAATTCGTAGGATTATGAATATTCCTTTTCTAAAATACACCAAAGTTTATTATGTTTTTTCCGGGATTTTGGTTTTGGCCAGCTTGGCTTCTCTTTTGGTTTTTGGTTTGAATTTCGGCATTGATTTTTCCGGCGGGAGTATCTTGGAAATCGATCTTAAAGACCGGCCGGCCAACATGGTGATTCAGGAAAAACTGAACGACCTTAATTTAGGAGAAATAGTGATTCAGCCCACCGGCACCAACGGCGTGATTATCAGAATGAAAGAAGTTGACGAAAGCACTCATCAGCAAATCGTTTCCAAATTACAGGAAATTTCAGAAGTAGAAGAGAAGCGCTTTGAAAGCATCGGCCCGGTGGTGGGCAAGGAGTTGCGGCAGAAAACCATGATTTTAGTGATTGTTTCTTTAATCGCCCTGCTTGTTTATATCGCCATTGCTTTCGGCAAGGTTTCCCGGCCTTTATCCGGTTGGCAGTACGGCATCATTTCCATTATTGCCCTTTTCTTTGATATTTTGATACCGCTCGGGGTTTTTGTCCTTTTGGGAAAGTTTTACCATATTCAATTTAATATTCCCATTGTCATCGCCTTGCTGACGCTTTTGGGCTATACCATCAATGATAAAGTGGTTGTTTTTGACCGGGTGAGGGAGAACCTTTTAACCACCAGAGAAAAGGACTTCAGCGCCTGCGTCAATCAGAGTTTAAATCAGGTTTTAATCCGTTCTTTGAGCACTGGTTTTTGTACCCTGATGGTGCTTTTCGCAATCTTCTTCTTCGGGGGCGAGACCTTGAAATACTTTGCTCTGACCCTGATTATCGGCATCATCGTCGGCACTTATTCCTCTTTATTTTTGGCCAGCCCTCTATTGGTCACTTGGCATCGGCTGAGGCGCTAAAAACCCGGTTTCCCCTTGACAGAAAAGGGCAAGATATGTTTAAATATGAATAATATGGCTTTAAAACTGCAAAAAGAAAACTTTAAACTCTTTTCCGCCTTAAACGACAAGCAAAAACAAATCATTTTTGAAAGGTTTGGTTTAGGCGCCGGTGTGCCAAAAACGCTTGAGGCGATTGGCAATGGTTTTGGTTTGACTAGAGAGAGGGTCCGCCAAATCGTGGAATCGTCTTTAAAGAAAATGAGAGAACTCGATTTTCCGCCCGCTATTAATAAGGCGTTTTTATCTTTTAAGACGTATCTTAAAGTTGCGGGCGGATTAAAAAAAGAAGAAATTCTATTCTCTGATTTTGCCATTAGCGGCCGGGACAATTCGAAAAATTGGCTCGCTTTTTTATTGACTTTGGGCGGCTTTTGCCGTTTTGGCGAAACAGAGGATTTTTATGCTTTTTGGTCTTTGGATGCTAAGATTTTGTCCTTAGTCCAGAAAACATTAATTTTACTCAATTCTAAATTAAAAAAATCAGGCAAGCCATTGGTGGCTAATGGTTTGGGTAGCGATAAGGGCGCGGCCAAATCAATTTTAGAAATCAGCAAAAATATTTTAAAGACCAGGGACGGCAAATACGGGTTAAAAGAATGGCCGGAAGTCAATCCGAAAGGAGTGAGGGACTTGGCTTTGCTGGTTTTAAGAAAGACCAAAAAACCGCTTCATTTTGTGGCCATTGCGAATTTAATCGACCGGTTCTTGCTGGAAAACAAACAGCCGGGCTTGGGCGTGATTTCGGCTTCGGCGTTGGCTTTTAAAAAAACCAATTACCAAACCGTTCATAATGAACTGATCAGGGATCCGCAGTTTATTCTCGTTGGCCGGGGATTGTACGCTTTGAATGAATGGGGGTTTAAAGCGGGCACGGTTAAAGACGTGATTGCCGATGTTTTGAAAGACGCCAAACAGCCGTTATCGCAAAAAGAAATTATGAAAAAAGTGCTTTCCCAGCGTTTAGTCAAAGAAAGCACGATTTTGCTTAATCTGGGCAATAAACAGTGTTTTTTAAGGTCTGAAAACGGCCACTACTCTTTAAGAGAAGCATAAAGAAGTGATTAAGTGGCTAAGTGATTAAGTGGGTTGAGTGATGGAAATTCTTCTGGATTCGGGTATAATGAAAGATGCCGGGCTAATCGGCATTAGCCATGTCTTTCCAGGATTTTTTCTTTTCTTATCTCCCCTTCATTAAGACGCAATTCTTTGCCATTATCGATGAGTGGTGGTGGCTTTTTTTAATTGCCGAATGTTTTTGGCTTTTTCACGCCGGGAAGCATATCTGGATTTTCTATCGAAGATGGGTTTTTGATTCTGCCCTGAAGTCGATCATTCTGGAAATCAGGATTCCGGAAGAGGTTTTGGAACCGGTCAAGGCCATGGAAACCGTGTTGACTGGTTTTTGGCAAATTTGTTCACCGCCAAACTGGTATGAGGCCTGGTGGGAAGGCCAGAGTTCTTGGTCTTTTACCCTGGAGATTGCCTGCATTGACGGCGTGCCGCATTTTTATGTCAGAACGCCTCAGCGTGATTTTAGACAGATTTTTGAAAGCCAGATTTATTCTCAGTACCCGACGGCTGAGATTTTTGAAGTTGAGGACTATACTCAAAGTGTGCCTCAGGACATTCCTAATGAACAATGGGAGATGTTTGGCACGGGCTACAGAAACTTAAAGCCCTGGGCTTATCCCATTAAAACCTATACCGAGTTTGAAAGCGGCCGGGAAGAAGAGGAAAAAAGAATTGATCCGATTGCCTCACTTTTGGAAGGCATGGCAAAATTAGGTCCGGGCGAGCAATTCTGGATTCAGCTCCGTTGTTTTCCCGTGCTCGATGACGCTTTCCCGTGGAAAAAAGATGCCTTGAAATTAAGAGATGAATTGGCACGGCGCAAATCAAGCGATAGCAAGCAAAAACCAATATTGCAGGATACCGCTAATTTTATCTTGACGGGCAAGTTGCCCGAGCCGCCGAAAAAAGAAGAGGAAAAGGATTTTATTCCGGTGGAAATGAAATTGACTCCGGGAGAAAAAGAGGTGCTTTTAGGCATAGAAAAGAAAATCGGCAAACTTTGGTTTTTATGCGCTTTGAACTGGGCCTATCTCGGCAAGAAAGAAGTGTTTTTTAAGCCCAAGGCCCGGTTGGCAATGAGCTATTTTACTAATTTTGTCACCGACAATATGAATGGTTTGGTGCCGGACAGCAAGACCATTACCAAGGTGACCAAGCATTGGTATGACTTTTTCTGGTTTATCAAGAGAAAAACTTATGTGAGAAAACGCAAGCTTTTTCGGGTGTTGGTAAATCGGTCTTGGTTTGGCTGGCCCAGAGACGGCATCAAGGGGCCGAGAGATACGATGACGAGATATGTTTTGGATGCGGAAGAATTGGCTTCGCTCTATCACTTCCCTGGTAGGGCCACGGCCGCGGCGCCGACCATGCAAAGAGTGGAGGCGAAGAAAGGCGAACCGCCATCAGAGCTACCAATAGGGTAATATTAATCACTAATCAATCGCTAATTCGATTCGCGAATATTCGCGAATATAAATTCGAGATCGATTCGAGAATATGCCTAATGATATTAATTTTTTTGCCGAGACCACCTTTCGTCATGAGATGAAGCGTTTTGGCATTAGGGTAGACGACCGGCGCAAACACATGTATTTGATTGGGAAGACCGGCATGGGCAAGACCAATATGATGGCCAATATGGCGATTCAAGATATTCAAGCTGGCCGGGGCATTGGCTTTGTTGATCCGCATGGAGAAACCGCTGATAGTTTATTGGATTATATTCCACAGAATCGGGTCAACGACGTCATTTATTTCAACCCGGGCGATTTGGATTTTCCCATTGCTTTTAATGTGATGGAAAAAGTCGATGCGGGGCACCGCCACTTGGTTGCTTCGGGCCTGATGGGCGTCTTTAAAAAGATTTGGCCTGATGTTTGGTCGGCAAGAATGGAATACATTTTAAATAACGCTATTTTGGCCTTATTGGAATATAGCGGTTCGACCCTGTTGGGCATTAACCGGATGCTTTCTGATCCGGAATACCGGCAGAAAGTGGTGGAAAAAGTGACTGATCCGGTGGTGAAGGCATTTTGGTTGCAAGAATATGCCCGTTATACCCAAAGATACGAAGTGGAGGCCACCGCGGCCATTCAAAACAAAGTCGGTCAGTTTATTTCCGCTGCTTTGATCCGCAATATCATTGGCCAGGTTTCTTCGACCATTGATATGAGAGATATTATGGACAGCAAGAAAATTTTAATCATGAATCTTTCCAAGGGCCGGGTGGGCGAGGATAATTCCATGCTTTTAGGCGCTTTATTAATTACTAAATTGCAATTGGCAGCCATGTCGCGGGTAGACGTGCCAGAAGAACAGCGCCAGGATTTTTTCCTTTATGTTGACGAATTCCAAAATTTTGCCACCGAGTCATTCGCCACGATTTTATCCGAGGCGAGAAAATATCGCCTGGATTTGATTTTGGGTCATCAATACATTACCCAGATGACCGAAGAAGTCAGGGACGCGGTTTTCGGCAACGTCGGCAGTTTGGTCGCCTTCCGGATTGGCGCCGAAGACGCTGAGTTTTTGGAAAAGGAGTTTTTTCCGACCTTTGTCGCCAATGATTTGGTCAACTCGGCGAAATACAATATTTATTTAAAGCTGATGATTGATGGTTTGGCGAGCCGGCCGTTTTCCGCCCAGACCTTGCCGCCCGTGCCCAAGCCGGAAAAATCAAATCGGGAAAAAATCATTAATGCTTC
Source organism: uncultured Candidatus Saccharibacteria bacterium (assembly GCA_964551525.1). Classification (GTDB taxonomy): domain Bacteria; phylum Patescibacteriota; class Minisyncoccia; order Minisyncoccales; family GWA2-46-15; genus GWA2-46-15. The sequence continues at coordinate 9,326 of CAZKCH010000007.1, read as the reverse complement.
CCGAGAAAGATACAGTACTTCTCGGAAAGTTGTGGAAGATAAAATCAGCCGCTGGACCGGCGCGAATGAGATGTCGAACGCTCCTTTGCCGCCTAAAGAACCCATGCTTTATGATGCCCAGTGCGCCAATTGTAAGAAATGGACAAAAGTGGTTTTTAAACCGGATGGCAAGAGGCCGGTTTACTGCAAGAATTGTTTGAAAGAGGTTCAGCGCGATCGGGAAAAAGGTAATGCGCCAGAGTCAGCGCCAGCGCCAGCGACGCCGGTAGCGATACCTGTGCCCAAACAGTCAGTAGAAGAGCCGTTGGCGCCAGTTTCTTTAGAGGAAGCAATGGGCAAGGGCACGGTTTCCTTCAAGGGAGGAAAACCAAGAGTATTGCCGGAATCGAATAAAGTGCAGGAGGCGATTAAACAGGCCTTAAAGAATGAAAAGCATTAGGGATTTTAATTTTCGAAATAAAAGAGTTTTGGTCAGATGCGACTTCAATGTCCCCCTTAGCAAAAGCGGGGTTATTTTAGATGATTTTAAAATTCAACAGGCCTTAGCGACAATTAATTATTTATTGAAAACCAAGGCCAAAATTATTTTAATGTCGCACTTGGGCGACCCCCGGGGTCGAGTGATTGAGAGGCTAAGTTTAGCGAGAGTGGCTAAGCGGTTAAGTGGCTTATTGAGTAAAAAAGTAGTTTTGGTTAAGGATTATAGAGAAGTGGTGCCGCTTGGCGTGATTGTTTTACTTGAGAATTTGCGGTTTTATCCGGGAGAAGAAAAAGGCGATATTGATTTTGCCCGAAAATTAGCCGGCTTAGCCGACTTTTATATCAACGATGCTTTTGCGGTTTGCCATCGAAATCACGCTTCTTTAATAGCGGCTAAGTTTTTACCTTCGACGGCCGGCTTTCTTCTGGAAAAAGAAATCAAGACCTTATCGCAAGTCCGCGATAATCCCCAAAAGCCCTTAGTTGTTATTTTAGCTGGCAACCCGAAAGGAATTGAAATCAAGGGAAGGTTTGTCCGCAAAATGGCGCAAAAGCCAAGAACAACAGTTTTACTCGGTAATTTAATTGCCGATGAATTAAAAAAGAGCCAGCCGAGTATTTTCCGAAGCAAAAATATTATTTATCCTCCGGATTCGATTGAGGGTTTGGACATTGGCCCGGAAACGATCAAGATTTTCAAAGAATATATCAGCAAGGCGAAAACGATTTTTTGGTCAGGCCCGCTGGGAAAAATCGAGGGGAAAAGATTTTCTAATGGTTCGCGGATAATCGCTAAAGCCATAATTAAAAGTAAGGCCTTTTCTGTTGTGGGCGGGGGAGAGACCGGCTGGTTTTTGAAAAAAGAAGGTTTAACAAAAAAGTTTAATCATGTTTCTACCGGCGGGGATGCGATGCTGATGTTTTTAGCCGGAGAAAAATTACCGGGATTATATGGAAATAAAAAATCTTAAAAAATTAGCTGTCCGGATTAAGAAAGCAATAGAGCGTAAAGAGAAAATCATCCTTTACGCCGACTCTGATTTAGACGGCACCATCGCGGTTATTATTGCCAAAGAAGCGATTTTGAATTTGGGCGGTCAAGCGCCGTTGATTTACTTTTCCGATAGGAAAAGCGAAGAGCACGGTCTTAATGAACAAGGATTTCGTTTCTTAAAAAGCAGAGCTCCGGGATTGCTTTTGTGCCTTGATTGCGGCATCGCTGATTTTAATGAAGTGGAACAAGCGAAGAAGCTTGGTTTTGAGGTATTGATTTTGGACCATCACGAACCGCAGGAAAAACTGCCCAAGGCCTCAATTATTGTTGATCCGAAAACGGGCAAGAAAAATGATTATTATTATCATTTGGCCGCCGCCGCCCTTTCTTTGAAATTAGCCGAAATTCTATTAGGCAAGAAAATGACCGGATATCTAAAAGAAGACATGGCGGGATTGACGGCTTTGGCCAGCGTCTCCGATATGGTGCCGGAGACCGAAGTCAATAAAGCGATTATTGAGGGCGGTTTGCCGTTTTTAGAAACCACTTCAAGATCAGCGATCAGGAAAGCATTTAATTCCAGCGTGGTTCAGGGTTGTTTATCAACCAGGCAAATCGTGGCGAAGATTATTAAAATCATTAATATCACCGATAAAGAAGGCGATTTGAGCGAACTCTATCTTTTCTTAATCTCTACTTCAGAAGAGGAGACAGAAATGAGATTTAAAAATTTTCTCAAAAAGGGTTCGGAAAGACAAGTCCAGATTGAAAGGTTGACCGATGAGTTTAAGAAAAAAAACTGGGCGGAAAAAAGAGAAATTATTTTTGACGGCAGCGAAGATTTGCCCTATCGTTTTATCGGCGCCGTGGCTTCACGGTTGACCACTTTCTTTTTAAAACCGGTTTTCCTTTATGATAAAGGTAAAGATGAAAATCGGGGCGGGTTTCGCATGCCCGATAAAGAAAAAGACGGCGTTAAGGCGTTGTCCTCCTGCAAAAAATATCTGCGCAGTTTCGGTGGCCACGCTGCGGCCGGCGGATTTATTTTTAAGGATAAAGATAAAAAGAAAATAGAACAATGTCTGATAAAATACTTTCAAAAAAGATCATAGTTTATACTGACGGCGGGTCACGGGGTAATCCCGGGCCTTCGGCTTTGGGAATGGTTTTGGCTGATGAAAAGGGCAAAACGATTAAGAAATACAGCCAGTTTCTGGGCGAAATGACTAATAATCAGGCCGAGTATCAGGCCGTTATCTTCGCCCTCAAAAAAATCAAGGCGCTTTTGGGCAAAGATAAAATCCAGCATCTGGAAGTGGAGATCAGATCTGACTCGGAGCTGATGGTCAGCCAGCTGGGCGGTAAGTTCAAAATTATAGAAGAGGGGATTCAGAGATTGTTTATCTTGGTTTGGAATCTGAAGATTGATTACAAAAAAGTGGATTTTGTTTTAATCCCGCGCGAGGAAAACCAAGAAGCCGACGCTTTGGCCAACCAGGCCTTAGACGAGCAGGGAAGAGAAAAAACTCTTTTTTAAACAACTAACAATTGTTGCGATCGCGATGATTGTACGTTGTTCGTTGTTTCAGGCTCTTGACAAGGGTTTTTGATTTGCTATACTCTCTTTAGTTAAGTAAAGTGCTTTAGTTAAATAAAGCGATATGGCAAACTGGAATAACAAGACAAATAAAAAACTTTTTGAAGCAATTTTAAGCTTAAAGACGACCAACGAGGTGGCTCGGTTTTTGCGCGATTTGCTGACCGAACAAGAGATTATTGAGTTTGGCAAAAGATGGCAGGCGGCGCAAATGCTGGCGAAAAAAGTACCCTATTCTAAAATCGTGGGAAAGACCGGATTGAGCTCAACGACCGTGGCACGGGTTTCCAAGTGGCTTAATAAGGGAATGGATGGATACAAATTAATGCTTAAAAGATTAAATTCTCATCATCACGCAGCTTTTCCTAACGGGAAAGGGTTGCGTTGATGTTTATTTCACATATAAACCCAGCCCCTTCCCGCTAGGGAAGGGGCTTTTCGCTTTCGCAAAAGCCTTTCGTTCTTTTTGAAGAGAAAGGAAAGAATATGTGTCACGATGGAGGCTATCCTCAACCACATGAGGATGTAGGGATTATTTGCGAGAACTGCAGGAAAGAGACCCGGTTCCGGGTCGAGCTCTGGCGCTGTGGACGTTGCGGCGTCTACAGAAGAATGGCGGGGCACCGAGTATGTTCGAACTGTAAACAAAAAGTATACATACCGGCAGGAGCATGCGCCTGCGCAGGCTACTCTGAAACAGGGTAGTCTGGATAGGAGTTTCGGGAGATTCTCTTAAAAAATCTCCTTCTAATGGTGGATGTGGTCCAATTGGCTAGGACGCCGGTTTGTGAAACCGGAAATGCGGGATCATAACCCGTCATTCACCCAGGGTTAAAATAAGTAATTAATAAATATTATGAAAAAAATAAAAGAAGTTGTTTTAACCGGTAATAGTTTAACGATTGAGGAAATAAAGGCGGTCGCTCGGGACTATGCCGTGGTTAAAATTGGTAAACAAGCGTTAAATAAATGCCGGCAGGGCTATAAGATTTTGCAGGATAAGATTAATCAAAAAGAAAAGATATACGGTGTTACTACTGGTTTTGGTGAATTCTCTCAGGTTTTCATCGACCCGGAAAAAGCCGCCCAACTACAATTAAATTTAATTCTTAGTCACAGCGCTGGCGTTGGCGATCCTGCCAGCGAGGAAAACGTTAGGGCGACCATGCTTTGCCGAGCAAATTATTTATCTTCGGGTTTTTCTGGCGGGCGGCCGGTTTTATTAGAGACACTGGTCACGATGTTAAACAAGAGAGTGACCCCGATGGTTTTGGAACAAGGTTCTGTTGGTTCAAGCGGCGATTTAGCTCCCTTGGCGATGATGGTTTTGCCCATGATTGGTGAGGGAGAAGTATTTTATCAAAACAAGAGAATGTCTGGTAAATTAGCGATGAAAAAAGCGGGGATTCCGTTGATAAAATTACAGGCCAAAGAAGGATTGGCGTTAATAAATGGCGATACTTTTATGGCGGGGATTGGCGCGCTTGAGCTTTACGACGCTCTCCAGTTGGCTAAGGTTTCGGAAATCGCTTGCGCCATGACTATGGAGTCAATCGAAGTTGTTTTGCAGGCATTGAATGATAAAATTGCTCGGGCGCGGAAATTCGAGGGACAAATTATCTCTGCCAAGAATTTAAGAAAACTTATGGAAAAGAGCCAAATTCTTGCTCAACCAGCCCGGCGCGTCCAAGATTGTTATTCAATCCGTTGCGCGCCAGTGATTTTGGGCGCTGGTCGCGAGGCCTTACTTTGGGTTAAAAGACAGTTTGAAACCGAAATAAACGCCGCTCAAGACAACCCTCTTGTTTTCTTAGAGACAAAAGAAGTTTTATCCGGCGGTAATTTTCATGGTCAGCCGATTTGTATGCCTTTAGAAACAATGGCTCAGGCGATTCAAGAATATGCCAACGCTTCGGAAATCCGTCAGGAACGGATGAATAATCCGTATTACAGCAAAATTCTACCGGCTTTTCTGATTGAATCGGGCGGACTGAATTCCGGCTTTATGATGCCGCAATACGCTTCTGCCGCTTTGGTGAATGAAAATAAAATTCTTTGCTACCCCGGCATTGTTGATTCAATACCCGTTTCTGCCGGGCAAGAAGACGACTGTTCTATGGGCACTAACGCGGCGTTGAAAATTCAAAGAATTCTTCGCAATACCAGGTATGTTTTAGCAATTGAATTGATGTTTGGTTGCCAGGCGTTGAATTTTAAGAAAGGGTTGAAGCCAGGGAAGGGTGTGCAGGCAGCTTACAATCTTATTAGACAAAAGGTTCCCTATATTAGTAAAGATTCGATTATGTATCGTTTTGTCGAGGATATTTTCAAGATGATAAAATCGGGAGAACTAGTAGCTACGGTTGAAAAAGCGATTGGAGAATTAGATCAGCCGAAAGATTTAGAGAAGCCATTATAATCTGGTTTAAAAATCTGATGACCACAAGAATCAAAACAATAGTTAACCAACGATTAAGTATGGGAGAGGGAAATACTCCGCTTTTACGTTTGAGTAATATTGAAAAATTATTGAATTGGCGAGGGGAAATTTGGGCTAAGGCAGAATACCAGAACCCGACCGGTTCGTTTAAAGATCGGGGGAGTCTTTTAGAGATTAAACAGGCCCTGAAAAAACAGAAAAAAGGAGTGGTTTGCGCTTCAACGGGTAATATGGCGGCGAGTCTTGCTGCCTATGCTGCCAGGATTAATTTACCTTGTTACGTAGTTGTTCCGACTGATACGCCAAATAGCAAGCTGTCCCAAGCATTGGTTTGCGGTGCCAAGTTAATTAAGGTTAATGGTAACTATGATCAATGTATTGGTGTAGCCGAGCAATTATCACAAAGGGAAAATTTTTTACTGTGCGGTGACTACAAAATAAGAAGAATTGGCCAAAGATCGATGGGAGAAGAACTTGTTCGGTCAAAAATTAGTTTTGATGCCTTTGTTGTTCCTGTCGGCAACGGAACATTAGGAGCAGCTATTGCTGAGGGATTTGCCGTAAAAAACCTTTTACCAAGATTCATCGGCGTTCAAGGGAAAGGAGCAGATCCTATCACTCGGGCTTGGTTAAGGAAAACAGCAATTGACCCGATCGATAATCCCAGGACCATTGCCTCGGCAATGATGGTAGGTAAGCCGTTGGACGGGGATTTAACTTTAGGTTGGGTTAAAAAAACAAAGGGGATAATGATTTCCGTTGGTGACAAAGAAATTTTAGTTGCCCACAGAGCTTTAGCAAATAGAGAGGGGATCTATGTTGAAAAGTCAGCCGCAGCGACTTTGGCGGGGTTAATAAAACTTAAGGATAAGATTAAAAAATTAAAAGTCGTTTTAATTTTAACCGGATCAGGATTAAAAGAAAATTAAAAACATGAACAACAAAACACAATTATTAAAAGGATTTCGGGATTTCTTACCCGAGCAGATGCAGGTGAGGAATTATGTTCTTTCCGTAATGAAAGAGGTTTTTGAATCGTTTGGCTTTGAGCCGTTAGAAACACCTTCTTTGGAGTACACGCAGACGCTTTTAGGAAAATATGGTCAAGAAACAGATAGATTGGTTTATACTTTTAAAGATAAAGGCAATCGCGATATCGGTTTAATTTACGATTTAACTGTACCAGCTTCTCGGGTCTTAGCGTCTTACCGGGATCAAATTAAATTACCTTTTAAAAGATATCAGATTCAAAAGGTTTGGCGGGAAGATCGGCCGCAAAAGGGGAGATATCGTGAATTTACTCAATGCGATTTTGATATTTTTGGCGTGGCGTCGCCTTTGGCTGATGCGGAAATTATCACTATTGTCTATGAGGTTTTGCGTCGATTAAAATTTGAGAAATTTGTTATAAGGATTAATTCTCGTCAGGTGTTGTTTGGTATGTTGGAAAAGTTAGGCGTAAAAGAAGCGAAACAACAGCAGGCTATTTTACAGTCAATTGATAAACTAGATAAGAAAAACGAGGCAGCGGTAAAAGAAGAATTACTCCAAAAAGGTTTTACTAATGTCTTGGTTGAAAATGTTTTTAAGGAGTTGATGGTAGTAGTTCCTGATCAGAATCTTAAATTAATACTGGAATTAATAGAGTTATCCGGAGTTCCTAAGGAGTTTTTCCGGTTTGATCCGACGCTAGCTCGCGGCTTAGCTTATTATACCGGGGCCATTTTTGAAACAATAATGGAAGAACCGAAAATTGGGTCAGTGACCGGCGGTGGCCGTTACGATAGGTTAATTGCTCAATTGGGTGGTCCGGATATTCCTGCCACGGGTACGAGTATGGGCTTGGATAGGATTTGCGATGTTATTTCCGAATTGAATTTATTGCAACGAGAAGGCAAGGAATCGAGAAATGTTTTAGTTACTGTTTTTAACGAGCTATTATTGAAAGGATCTTTAGCAACATTTTCTTTATTAAGAAAGAATGGGGTGAGTTGTGAAATTTATTCTGACCCGAAAGCGCCATTGAAAAAACAATTGGAATACGCTGACAGGAAGGGCATTAAGTTTGTTATCATTATCGGCCCGGAGGAGATAGAAAAAAATACCATTGTTATTAAAGAAATGGCAACGAAAGAACAATTTGTAGTAGATAAATCGAAGATTCTTGATCAATACGTACAATTGTTGCGATCGCAATGATTGTACGTTGTTGTCTGTTTTAGCTACAATGAAACAAAAAATCCGCTGATGAAGCGGGTTTTTTGGTATTCCAGCAAGTCAATAAGCCGAATTCTGTCTCGCCCGCCATAAACTTTGTAAAACAAAGCTTGGGCAGGTTGAGGCGATCATTTATCTAGGCCCGCAATTACTCGCGGGCTCAAGCGAGCTAACTTTTCGTCCCGAACCCTTTAGTTCAAGAATTTCATAGAAGATTTGACTCTTTAGCAGAAATTCTTCAGGATTTTCCTGGAAAACCTTAGGGTGAGAGACGCTGCTCTTGCATCCCGTAAGGATTTAGCCGTTTCACTCCAATATTTCTATTGGAATCACCCTTTCGGGTGCTCAGTCCTTTCGGACTAAAGCGTCACTGTTCGCACCTCTTGCCTTACGACAGCCGGGCGTTACCCGGAGCGTTCTTCCGTCATAATGCCCGTAGGCTTTGGACGGAAAAGATGTTCGGACTTTCCTCCCCATATCTTGCGATGTGAGGCGGTCGCCCGACTTGCTGGAATAGTTTGATTTTAACACCTTTAAATTCAGTGTCAATTAGGGTAAGATTAAGGATTGAAATATGTTTTTAGGCGTTTTTGATAAAAAAATGAACGGTCCGGCCTTGATTTTGGCCGCCTCGACTTTTTTGAGCGCGGTTTTGGGGCTGGTGCGGGATAAATTGCTGGCTTATCAATTCGGCACCGGCCAAGAATTGGCGATTTATGCCGCGGCTTTCCGCATCCCGGATTTGGTCTATGTTTTTTTGATTTCCGGCGGTTTGGCCATGGTTTTTTTGCCGCTTTTTGCCGAGTCGTTTGCCAAAGACAAAAACGAGGCCTGGCAGATTGCCAATCATATTTTCAATGCTTTTTCAATCCTGCTTATTCTATTATCGGTGATTCTTTTTATTCTGGCGCCTTGGTTGATCAAGATCCTGTTGCCAGGTTTTCCTGAAGCAATCCAAAAATCAGCGCTTGGCTTGACCCGGCTTTTATTCCTCAGTCCGATTTTTTTGGGAGCGGCTAATATTTTTTCCGGCGTGCTCCAATATTTCCATCGTTTTGTCGCTTATGGCTTAGCCCCGATTATCTATAATTTTTCCATCATCTTTGGCATTCTTGTTTTGGCGCCGCGATACGGCATTTTCGGCGTTGGTTTAGGCGTGATTCTGGGCGCCGGCCTTTATTTCCTCTCGCAGTTTTTGGCGGCGATAAAATGCGGTTTTGTTTGGCAGCCGTTGGTGAACTTTAGACATCAAGCGATTAATAAAGTTTTCGGATTAATGATTCCCCGGACCGTGGCGCTTTTGTGTCAGCAAATGAATTTATGGGTAATTACCATTATCGCTTCGTTGATTGGCAGTTCGGCTTTGGCGACTTTTTATTTCGCCAACAATCTTCAAGGATTCTTTGTGAATTTAATCGGCGTTTCCTTGGGCACGGCGGTTTTCCCCTTGCTTTCTCAAGCCATTGCCGAGAAAAAATACCAGGAGTTTTCTAATTATTTCAAAGATGCTTTCAAAAAGATTTTGGTTTTGTCTTGGCTGGCAACGATGTTTTTGATGGTGGCTGGTAAATTCATAATCGGCATTCTTTTGGCCGGCG